>JANMSY010000371.1:0-3661 GCA_031389865.1 Anaerolineales bacterium
GCGGGCAAAACGACGTTTCTGCGGATTCTCGCGTCTTTATCACGTCCCTCGCTGGGCGAAGTAAGCGTGGCGGGTTACCGCCTGCCTAACGAAGCCGCAGCAGTGCGGGCACGGCTTGGGGTGGTATCGCATCTTCCCCTGTTGTACGGCGACCTGAGCGCCGAGGAGAATTTACGCTTTTATGGACGCATGTATGGCATTGCTGATCTGGAACCGCGCATCACTGAAGTCCTGGAAATGGTCGGGCTGGACAGCCGCCGCCGTGACCTTGTCCGCACTTTTTCGCGCGGCATGCAGCAGCGTCTCGCCATCGGGCGCGCGGTCCTGCACGACCCGGACGTGATGCTCTTCGATGAGCCCTATACGGGGCTCGACCAGGATGCCTCAACCATGCTGGATGAGGTCTTGAAAACCGTTGCAGCAAAGGGACGCACAGTTGTGATGACATCGCATGATCTCGCGCGCGCAGAGGAGCTCGCAACCCGCTTTGACATCCTGTCACGCGGCGTGATTACAGCGACGGCAACCCATAAGCAATTGAAGAGGACCAACCTGCTCACATTCTATAAAGAGGCATTGGTGAGCTGACATGGCCAACAAGGTGAATACAGTCATTGATAAAACCGTAAAGACCAGCATCCGCCCACACGTCAGGGAAGGTGCCCGTCCATCGGCTAGTTTCGCCAAAGCTGTGTCGGCGGTTGTATGGAAGGATCTACAGGCGGAATTCCGTTCCCGTGAGCTTTTCTCGGCCATGCTGGTCTTTTCACTGCTGATCATCCTCATCTTCAACTTTGCCCTCGAACTGGATATCAAAACGCGTCAGTCTGTCACGGCGGGTGTGCTTTGGGCAACTTTCGCTTTCGCAGGCACTCTTGGCCTGAACCGGTCGATGGCAATCGAAAAAGACCGTGGCTGCCTGGATGGTCTCCTGCTTGCGCCGGTGGACCGTTCCGCCATTTACTTCGGGAAAGTCATCAGCAATCTGGCGTTTATGCTCATTGTGGAGATCATTGTCCTGCCGGTCTATAGTGTGTTGTACAATGTCAACCTTTTCCAGCCGGGTTTATTGCTGGTCATCCTGCTGGGCTCGATTGGGTATGTATCTGTTGGTACTCTGCTCGCTGCCATGTCTGTGCAAACCCGCACGCGCGATATCCTGCTCCCCATTCTGCTTTTCCCGGTGGTCATTCCTGTCCTGTTGGCCGCTGTCAAAGCCAGTAGTGGATTTCTCGACGGCGCAACACTGGCAGATGTTCAGCTGCCCATTAATTTACTGATCGCCTATGACATTATTTTCATAGCCCTGGCATTCATGGTTTTTGACAGCGTTGTGGAAGAATAATAAAACACGTAGAAGAACATTATGAAAATTTTATCGAAGGAGTATTCATGCAAGCAAAACCCGTAGCTCTTAAAGTTCTTGATATCGTCGCCATCATCCTGCTGGTTACATCGGCGTATCTGGCACTTAATGCACCTACCGAACGTGTAATGGGTGAAGTGCAAAAAGTCTTTTATTTCCATATTGGTACCGCCTGGACAGCCCTGATCGGCTTCGTTCTTGCAGCGGTATTCAGCGTGGTGTATCTCATCACCAAGGATCTGAAATGGGATCGCCTTCAGGTGACGGCAATTGAGGTCAGTCTCGTGTTCTTCCTCATTACCATCGTGCTCGGTTCGATCTGGGCACGCCCCGCCTGGAACACCTGGTGGACGTGGGACCCACGGCTCACTACGGCGGCGGTCACCGAGTTGATCTATATTGCTTACTTTATGCTCCGCCAGGGCATTGACGATCCCGACCGACGTGCCCGCTTTGGAGCGGTCTATGCGCTGGTAGGTGGCATCAGTGCCCCGATCACCTTCTTTGCCATCCGCCTATTCCGCACGATCCATCCAGTGGTCATCGGCGGCTCGAACGCGGAAGCCGAAGGCGGCTTCGCCATGACGGCTGATATGCGGGTAGCCTTCTTCTTTGCGCTGTTTGCCTTCACCGTCATTTTCATTGACCTGTTCTGGAACCGCATCCGCCTGGGCGATCTGCAGAACCACGTTGAACAACTTAAATTAAAAGTAACGCTATAAACGGAGATAACCATGTTTTTTCAGGAAGCCACCCCAGACACCTCAGGTTACATGATTGCCGGCTATGTCATTACATTTCTTGTGATGGGCCTTTATGTAGCGAGCATTTACCTGCGAAGCCGAAACTTGAAACAGGACATATCAGTACTCAAAGAGTTGGACATGCCCGCCCCGCCCGTTGAAAAGAAAAAGACGGCAAAGCCCCTGGTTTCAGCAACATCCAAACCTGTAACCAAACGGAAAGCCAAAAATTAGCTCAAATCGAAGGGAGTCCGCTATAATGGAGTAGCGGACTTTTTTTATGCAAAAAGGCAACAGGACTCAGTATCAGTGGCGGAAATGGCTCATTATGCTGAGCCTGTTTTTAGTTATCCTGGGAAGCGGACTCGCTCCCCGCTTACAGGCAGCTGCCGCACCCTCTTATGCGCCCCCAGGCCCCGATAGGTTCTCTGTCACCACCGTGGATTACACAAAATATTTTTGGTGGATGATGCGCTGGGGCGAAAACGACACCGTCTGCGAGGTCGAGATCGACCATGAAGGCATGCCAACACCGGGGGATGTTTATGTGGATTGCGGCGAGGATATTTATGAAGAATGGGTGGAGCAGAAACCCTGCACGGAATTTGATGTAAAGCTCTGTAAGGGGTTTTATGCTTTCCTGGTGGACAGCGAGCCTGCACAAAAACAGATCTCCACCAAGCTGCCGCCGCCCACCGTACAGGTAACATTGGAAAATTGCCGGCCCGTGTACAGTTCTTCCACAAGCATCTGCGAGTATGAACCTGTTTTGGTTTTAACCGGTATTGAGCCTCTGCCAGACCATCAGATCATTGGCATTGAAGGGTTATATGAGGGACAACCTTTTGCCTGTGACGCGGTTTGTCGTTTGAAACTGCCGATCACCGGTGAACAGGGTTTCACCCTCCAATTTTGGGCCTATTCAAGTTATGGGGATAGCAGTGAGATATTCGACGCCCAGATCCGTGTAGCCGTGTCCGATGCGGGCAACCCGGACCGTTTATTTTGGTACGTGGACGTGTTAAGCAGTCAATGGGTTGGCGTGCCGCTTGCCAGTTGCGTAGGCACGTGGGGAACGCTGCCGCCCGTGGGCGGCCCTCCCGAGTGGTTGAGCACACCTCCTGAAAGTGAGATGCTGAACAGTGATATTCCATACACGTACCTGGCAGCGCAGTTGATCCAACAGCAGGCGGTGGACGTGAGCATGTGCCCGGATGGTGGACTGATGCCTGATAACACAGTATCTGCCTGTGGAATGGAAGCTGCACGTGAAGAGGTAACAGAGTGGCAGAACCAGTTCGATGAAATTATTTGGAATGTCGGAAGAGATACAGGTGTACCGGCGCGTTTATTAAAGAATCTTTTCGCCAATGAGAGTCAGTTCTGGCCCGGGGCACACCTCAAAAGTGATATTGGTCTGGGTCAACTTACTGAAAAGGGGGCTGACACAACACTGTTGTGGAATCCACCATTCTTTTATCAGTTCTGCCCGCTTGTGATGGATTCAGCAGAATGCAGCAAAGGGTACCTGCATCTGGATGATGAACAACAG
>JANMSY010000379.1:0-5723 GCA_031389865.1 Anaerolineales bacterium
CGGGTATGCGGGACTGCTCCTGGAGTGGCGCGAGAATCGGTATTGCGAACTCGAGGACGAGGCCATCAACTGCCGTGTGTGTAAGCCGCACCGTATGCCTCAAGCGCCCAAACTTCCATCTCACCAAACCGCTGACCGCCAAATTGCGCCTTACCACCAAGAGGCTGCTGTGTAACAAGGCTGTAAGGTCCAGTGGAACGTGCATGGACTTTATCTTCAACCAGATGGTGAAGCTTCAAAACAGTCATTACGCCCACTGTAACGGGTTGATCATACGGAATACCACTCTTGCCATCGCGCAAGGATTGTTTACCCAATGTTGGAATTGGGTGGCCGGTGGAATTCGTAATTTCCTGCGCTACTTCCACGACACGCGCTTCAGCAATTCGGCCGGTGCGACCTTCACTCTCGATCCACAGGCGAAGACAGGCGCTTACTGCTGCAGAGTCGTAGGCCTGGCGGTTAAGCGGATCCAAATTTTCGGGATGGAAGATTGTTTCGGGATCATAACCACGATCACGGAGCCATTCGGATGCGGCTGCAAAACGTGCATAATCCACATCACTTAGATCATAAGGATCATATTCACGCTCACCCAACCACTCTTCAAGATACAGACGCCTTACTTCACTGTCATCTTCAATGGATTCGGGGTCATATTCCTGCTGTTTAATCCATTCCCATGCGGTTGCAGCGGATTCTTTCCAAGCCTGATCAATAATCCAGGCACGCGCGAGTTCGGCCTCGATCTCCTCCTCTGATGCACCATCAAATACCGGAGTTACAGCGCGGAAGCCGAGACGTTTTGCGGCCCAACCAAGATGCACTTCCAATACCTGGCCGATGTTCATACGACCTGGCACACCCAGGGGATTTAAAATGAGGTCTACAGGCGTTCCATCTTCGAGGAATGGCATATCCTCGACAGGAACCACTTTCGACACAACACCCTTATTTCCATGACGACCTGCCATCTTATCGCCTGCCGTCAACTTACGACGCTGGGCAACCGAGACACGGACCATCATGTCCACGCCGGCGGAGAGATCAGAATTTTCCTCGCGGGTAAAGACCTTTACATCAACAACCTTGCCGCGCTCACCATGAGGCATACGCAGCGATGTGTCTTTTACATCCCGCGACTTCTCACCGAAGATCGCGCGTAACAACCGCTCCTCCGGTGTGAGTTCTTTTTCACCCTTGGGTGTGATCTTTCCAACGAGGATATCGTTTGGACCCACTTCCGCACCGATGCGGATAATTCCATTTTCATCAAGATCCTTGATTGCGTCTTCGCCGACGTTCGGAATATCACGTGTAATTTCCTCAGGACCCAATTTGGTATCACGTGCTTCCACTTCATACTTCTCAATATGGACAGACGTGAATCGATCCTCCTGGACAAGTCGTTCCGAGATCAAGATTGCGTCTTCGAAGTTTCCACCTTCCCATGAAAGGAACGCCACAACCACGTTTTGACCCAGAGCAAGTTGCCCGCTTTCCGTGGAGGAGGAATCAGCGATGATGTCACCCTTTTTGATCTTTTGTCCCTTCACGACTGCGGGACGCTGGTCAATACAGGTACTCTGATTGGATCTCTGATACTTGCGCAGTTGATACGTGCGCATTCCGCCTCTTTCCTTGACGGTAATTGAGTTACCCGTAACAGATGTTATCTCACCATCGGCTTCTGCTACTACAACCTGACCCGAGTCAAGAGCTGCATGATATTCCATACCCGTTGAAACAAGAGGAATTTCAGGACGCACCAGCGGAACCGCCTGCGCCTGCATATTTGATCCCATCAAGGCGCGGTTGGCATCATCATGCTCAAGGAACGGTATCAATGCTGCGCTGATCCCAACAACCTGATGTGGAGCGACATCCATGTAATCGACCGAATCCGGGTTAGAGAAAATAAAACCCGAGTGATAACGGCAGGACACACGGTCGCGTACAAATTCCTTATTGCTGGTCAATGGCGCATTTGCCTGCGCAATTACATATTTATCTTCTGCGTCAGCCGAGAGATAATCGAATTGATCGGTAATATATGGAACAATGTTGACAGGATTGCCAATCTTGGCCATCCTTTTAAGCATTTTCGCATCTATTGTCTCACCATTCTTGAACAGCACTTCTCCGGACTTTGGATCAACAACGTTTTCACGCAGGGTACGGCCTTCAAGACGCTCATCGTCGCCTGGCATGGTTCTGTACACCTTACGATAGGGTGTCTCAATGAAACCATATTCGTTCACCCGAGCAAATGAAGCCAGACGGCCGATCAAACCAATGTTTGGACCTTCAGGTGTCTCAATTGGACAGATGCGTCCATAATGCGAATGGTGCACGTCGCGCACATCAAAGCCTGCACGTTCACGCCGCAGACCGCCAGGGCCAAGCGCCGAAAGCGTACGCTTGTGGCGCAGTTCAGCAAGCGGATTGGTCTGATCCATGAATTGCGACAACTGGGATGAGCCAAAGAATTCGCGCAAAGCTGCCACAACAGGACGGATATTGACCAGCGTCACAGGAGATAGCTGCTCCTGGTCACGAATGGACATACGCTCTTTGATGACACGTTCCATGCGTCGCAGGCCGATCCGCAATTTGTTCTGGATCAACTCCCCCACCGTCTTAACGCGCCGATTTCCCAGATGGTCGATATCATCCGGCTTTTCGACTGCGTTATTGATCTGGATCATTCTTCGGAGCAAACGGATCACATCCTGCTTGGTCACAGTGCGATGCGGAATCGGGACAGTCAAATCAAGTTTTTGGTTCAACTTGTAACGACCCACGCGCTCAAGGTCATAGTGACGCTGATCGAACAACTGCTCCTCAAGGAACTGCCGCGCATTCTCAAGCGTGGCGGGGTCGCCTGGGCGCATTTTTCTGAAGAACTCGATCAACGCGGCTTCTGCGATCGATAGCCCACCAGAGAGATCCCACTCAGGTTCCTGTTTGAGGGTGGATGCAACGAAGAGGCGTTCGGGGTTGTTGTCCACATCCTGGAAAAGTGAAAGCAATTCTTCATCCGAGCCGGTCTTCAGCGGCGTATCTTTGATGCCATCGCTGACAGCAGCCAAAGCGCGCAGGAAAACCGTAATGGGAACGGTTCGCTTGCGGTTAAATTTCAAAATGATGTAATCGGACTTACGAGTTTCAAATTCCATCCACGCGCCGCGGTCTGGAATCAGCTTGGACATGGCGAGCAGACGTCCCGTGGCACGATCCGTAGGTGCTTCAAAATAGACACCGGGGGAACGGATCAACTGTGAGACCACAACGCGCTCTGTACCATTAATAATGAATGTTCCCTTATCAGTCATTTCGGGGAAGTCGCCGAGGAAAATATCCTGTTTGATCGGCTCCGGAACATCAGGGCCGGCCAGCAACACGGAAACATAGAGCGGACTGGCGTATGTTAGATCACGCTCGACACATTCTTCAATATTATGTTTGGGTTCACCAAACCAATACTTCAGACCCCATTGTTTCGACTCAGCACCCCGGCTGGGGAAATACAGCTTCATCCCCTTGTTGTAGGACTCGATTGGCGAGACCTCATGAAAAAGATCGCCAAGTCCTTCGCGCTTAAGCCGCTCGAAGGAATCCAGTTGCACTTCAATTAGATTGGGAAGTTTAATGTTGACGGGAATACGCGCATAACTCTTGCGTGGTAAAGAAGAAGACATTCGATTCACTCCTAACCTTGGGTATGTGCGCCGTTACGAAGTACCGCTTCCAATTCCAAAATTTAGTGCTTGCCAAGTAACAGATGCAATTCAAATTGAGGAGGTCTTGCAGGAAGCAGTATACACACGAATACATCCCGCGTGATTTGGCGGGATAGCAAAGAATAATTATATATGAAGATTTATATATGCGCAAGGGATTTTTTACTTTAGTTTTCTTCCCCTTTCCCATAACCTGACTATCTGGATTCTATCATATTCCCGGATTTTCGCAACTTGAAATGGTTACACGGGGTTTTGAATCTAAAGCCACAAATATACTAATTCGGAGGCAGCATGGCAACACCACAAACAACGGTCAATGACAGGAAAGAGATCTTTGGCTGGGCCATGTACGACTGGGCAAACTCAGCATTTAGCACGACAGTGGGGACGGTATTCCTCGGACCTTACATCGCTTCCCTTGCAGCAACGGCGGCAGAAGCACATCCTGATGGTCTCGCTCGCTTCCTTGGAATCCCTATTGCACCCGATTCATTTCTCCCCTACTGCATTTCGTTTTCAGTTGGTCTTCAAGTTCTCTTCCTACCCATTTTAGGAGCAATCGCGGATTATTCGCACTTACGCAAGCGCATGATGCAGATCTTTGCATTCATCGGCGCGATTGCAACGATTATGATGTTCTTCATTACCGGGAATTTGTGGTGGCTGGGAGGTGTGTTATTCATCATCGCCAACCTTGCCTTCGGCGCTGCAATAGTTTTCTATAATGCCTATCTGCCTGATATTGCAAGTGAAGAGGAACGTGACCGGGTTTCCTCATATGGCTGGGCCATGGGATATCTCGGAGGCGGAATTCTGCTCGCTCTAAATCTTGCGTTCTTCATATTTAGTGAGGACCTTGGCGTGCCCGGCGACCTGGCAGTTCGAATCAATCTGGCATCAGCTGGTATCTGGTGGTTGGGATTTTCATTTCTCACGTGGTCACGCCTGCGACCGCGTCACGCCGCACGCCCGCTTCCCGTTGGTCAGACATATGTCCGCATGGGCTTCAAACAATTGGGAAATACCTTTCGCGAGATCAAACATTTCCCCGAAACGCTGAGGTATCTGCTGGCATATTTCCTCTACAATGACGGAATCCAAACTGTCATTGCAGTTTCATCGACATTTGCTGCTGCGCCGCTAGCCCGCGGTGGAATTGAAATGCCACAGGATACTCTTATTGCATTAATTCTTATGATCCAATTCGTGGCATTCGGTGGAGCACTGTTCTGGGGCAAACTCGCAAAATGGATTGGGGCAAAGCAATCCATTATTCTCAGCCTTATTATCTGGTCGGGCGTGGTAATTTATGCCTATAGCGGCTTGAGAGGCGATAATAGAATCACGGAATTCTTCATCCTGGGCATTTTCATCGCAGTAGTCCTGGGTGGATCGCAAGCCATTAGTCGCAGCCTTTTCGCACAGATGATCCCCAAGGGAAAAGAAGCGGAATACTATTCCTTCTACGAAGTAAGCGAACGCGGCACTTCATGGACAGGTCCTCTGGTTTTTGGTCTGGCGAATCAAATATTCGGCAGCCTGCGATATGGCATCCTGGCGCTTATCTTCTACTTTATTGCTGGTTTGATCCTGTTGCCGTTTGTGAATGTTCCAAAAGCGATGGCGGATGTAAAGTCATACGACGCCGATAAAAAGTAATTCCCTTTCTTCTGTTCAAATCAACAAGCCGATGAAATTTCATCGGCTTGTCTGTTTAACCTACACTTCTACAACTTTGGCAGGACAATGGACTGTTGTTTCTGATACTTTCCCTTTTTATCGGCATACGAGATTTCACATTCCTCATCTGCTTCAAAGAAAAGAACCTGTGCCAGGCCTTCATTGGCATAGATCTTTGCTGGCAAGGGAGTCGTATTGGAGATTTCCAACGTGACAAAGCCCTCCCACTCAGGCTCGAACGGCGTGACGTTGACGATAATGCCACACCTCGCATACGTGGACTTTCCCAGACAGATT
>JANMSY010000399.1:0-7427 GCA_031389865.1 Anaerolineales bacterium
TAGGCTTCGTGTGCCGCCTGTGATCGGTGCAGTCATTCTTGGCATGGAGGCAGGCAACGCCCGCGTAACACCTTCCATTCGGAAAACAATGGCGGATACAGTCGCATCCATGCGCAACCTCCCCATGAGGGCGCTGTGACGATTATCGAGTTTTCATGTTTTACATCCTGGATGAAATGAAGCGCCTCCTCCAAAGCCTCTACCTGCTCGCCGTTCTGCTGGCATCCTGTGCAGCTCCAGTAACTCCCACTGCGACTCCCACCGAAACGCCGATCCCTACATTTACCATGACTCCCACTCCCCCGCCCTTTCGGATCATCGCGTATGCAACAGATGCAATCATCGAAAGCCTTATCCCATACGATAAACTAACTCACATTAATTACTCCTTCCTCACCCCCAATGCAGATGGGACATTCAACCCAATCACCAACGCATGGAAATTACAACAGATCGTGGCGACAGCTCATACAAGAAATGTGCAGGTGCTCATCTCGGTTGGCGGCTGGGGCTGGGATAATCAATTCGAAGAGCTGGCAGCCAGCCCTGAGTCACGAAGCGCCTTTGTCCAAAACTTGAAGGCTTTCGTGCACCAATATCAGCTTGATGGCGCAGACATTGACTGGGAATATCCTGATCCCGGAGAATCGTCCCAAAATTTCCTGGCTCTCATTACGGAACTGCGCGCCGCCATCCCAGATAAATTACTGACCAGCGCGGTCGTGGCTTATGGCGATGAATATGGGCTGGGCATTTCCACTGAAACATTTGAATTGTTCGACTTCATCAACATCATGACCTACGCCGGTAAAGACCATGGCACGATGGAACAATTCAACAAGGGATTGGAATACTGGAGTGCGCGCGGCCTGTCAACGGATAAGATCGTCATCGGTGTACCTTTTTACAGCGAGCCCGGCGGAGTTTCCTTTACGAAACTTGTACAGGATGACCCAGCCGCGGCACAAGTGGATACTGTCGACTATATCGGTGCAGTGCAGCGCTACAACAGCATGCCGACCATTCAAACAAAAACAAAGATCGCCATGCAACAGGCAGGCGGCATCATGTTCTGGGCCCTCGATCACGATGCACAGGGCGAGTTCTCTCTGGTAAACGCAATCTACGAAATCGTTCATACACCCTAGGCATCTCTACAGGGTGACATAAAGGAAGTAATTGGAGACCCTTATGACAGACTTTACTCTCGGAGTAAACTACTGGCCGCGTCGCAAAGCCATGTACTGGTGGAGCAACTTTGATGAAGGTGAAGTCCATGAAGAATTTGCCGTCATCAAGGATATTGGAATGAACGTTGTCCGTTTATTCCTCCTGTGGGACGATTTTCAGCCTGAGCCCACATCCGTATCAACCGACGCACTGGACAACCTGGCAAAGGTTGCAGACATCGCCGCAGACAACGGACTCGGACTCGACGTCACCTTCTTCACCGGTCATATGAGCGGACCGAACTGGAGTCCAGGCTGGTTGTTGGGCGGCGAACTGCCCTGGAAAGGCGGAAACGAATGGATCCGCGACATTGTCAGCGGGGGGAAGCTGGTTCAGCAGGGATACCGAAACATGTTCCATGATGAGATGGCGTTGAGTGCTACGCGGCTGCTTTTGAAGACTGTGGTCGGCAGGCTCAAGGATCACCCGGCCATATGGATGTGGAATCTTGGCAACGAACCTGATCTATTTGCGTGGCCCAACACATCCGATGAGGGAGCGGCCTGGGTCAGGGAAATTGTCTCGCTCATCAAGGAGATCGACCCCAATCACCCCGTCACGATCGGCCTGCATGGGGATGGTCTTCACCGCGACAATGGGCTCCGCATTGATAAAGTGTACGCGCATACCGACGTGGCTGTGATGCACTCCTATCCGATGTATACGCCCTGGGCGCGCAAAGCGCTCGACCCCGATTTTGTCCCGTTCACCTGCGCGCTCACCGCGGCCTTATCGGGTAAGCCCGTGCTCATGGAGGAGTTCGGCGGTTGTACGGCCCTGCCCGGTGAAGCGACATACACAATGCAATGGACGGAAACGAACGGACGGGCGCGCACGCAGTTCATGGCAAGCGAGGAGGATTTCGCCGAATTCCTGAGCCTGACCATTCCCAGGTTACAGGACAGCGGTGCTACAGGCGCCATGCTCTGGTGCTATGCAGATTATGTGCAAAAACTTTGGGATCTGCCTCCATGCCAGAACGCAGTCCATGAACGTTTCTTCGGGCTCGTCAGGCCAGATGGTTCATTGAAACCACACGCAAGGGTCATTCAGGAATTTGCGAAGACCAAACCTCAAGTGAAGCCCATCCCTGAGTATGCCAGGCTGACCGTGGACGCTGATGAGTATTACAAACAGCCGCTGACTCATATTGTTGAGCTGTATGAACAATACTTGAAGGGTGTTGAATCACAACCCACGCCCTGAGCAAAGACGAAGTACCCATCACCAATCAATCCGCCAGTACGGCGGCTGGAGCAAACAAATGAAAAGATTGATCATCAATTCCGACGACTACGGACGCACGCCTGAAATTTCACGCGGCATCCGTGAAGCACACCTGCGCGGAGTCGTAACATCCACAACGTGTATGATGAACATCCCCACCACTGCGGAGGATGTTGCTATCGCGCTGCAGGAAACGCCGAAACTGGGGTTGGGCGTCCACCTTGTGTTGACGATGGGGAGTCCCATCTCCGCGCCCGAATCGGTCCAGTCCATCGTGGACGAGAACGGGAATTTCTTCAAGTACTCGCCATTGGTTGAGCATTTGACAAGCCTCAACATGGATGAAGTCAAAAAGGAATGGCGCGCCCAGATTGAAGCCTTTATCAACGCCTCGGGCAGAAAACCCACGCATCTCGATTCGCATCACCATTCATCCTATTTCTCACCACAACTATTTCATGGAATGCTTGAACTGGCGAAGGAATATGACTGCCCCATCCGCTTTCCGTTTACCGACGTTTCAAGCGAACTGGAAGAAACCTCCAGACACGTCCCCGAATTGATCGGGGAATTCAACCCGCGCAGGCCGGATGTTTTCATCGTCAATTTCTACGATGAGAACGCAACAAAAGAAAACCTGCTACACATCATTAACAGCGTTGGCGACGGTACAAGTGAGATCATGTGCCATCCCGGTTACGTGGAAGCCGACTTCGCAAAAGAATCTGTTTACAACCTGCAGCGTGAAAAAGAACTCAAAATCCTCACCGACCCAACGATCAAACAAGCCATCGATTCCCAGGGCATTCAACTCATTACCTTTGCAGACCTGTAAATGCCTTCTGATAACGTTACCTGATAACTGGTATCCAACTCTCATTTCTTTCGGAGTATCCCATGTCCCGTATTAACGACCTTCTCTCGCAAATGACCCTCGAAGAAAAAATATCCATGCTCGCTGGAGCGGACCTTTGGCATAGCGTCGCTGTGCCGCGGCTTGGCATCCCGCAGTTCAAAACAACAGATGGACCCAATGGCGCACGCGGCGCGGCGGGAAGCATGTCGCCGCAATCTGTTGCGACGCCTGTGGGCATTGCCCTGGGTGCAACATGGAACCCCGCGCTCATCGAAAAAGTCGGTAATGTGTTAGCCGATGAACTCGATGCCAAAGGAGCGCACATCCTGCTGGCCCCCACCGTCAACATCCACCGCACGCCCATCGCAGGACGAAACTTCGAATGCTATTCAGAAGACCCATTCCTCAGCGGCATGATGGCATCTGCCTACATCAAGGGAATCCAGGATAAGGGCAGGGGCGCCTGCATCAAGCACTTCATCGCCAATGACCAGGAATTTGAACGCTTCTCGATCAGCTCTGAAGTGGACGAACGAACATTGCGCGAGATCTATCTTGAGCCCTTCCGCATTGCCATCCGCAATTCCAAACCGTGGGCAGTCATGTCCTCCTACAATCGAGTCAATGGAACATACGCCTGCGAATATGATCATTCGCTGAAGGAGATCCTCAAGGATGAATGGGGCTTCGATGGCATCGTGATGTCTGACTGGTTCGGCACATACGACAAAGAGGTGCCCGCGGGCGGCCTCGATCTCGAAATGCCAGGCCCGGCGCGCTGGATGGCGGAGGAGCACGTTAAGAATGCGCTCGAGAATGGCACGCTGACGGAAGACGGACTCAATGACAAGGTCCGCCGTTTGCTCGGGGTGTTGGAAAAAGCCGGTCTCTTCGAAAATCCGGTTCTCCAGCCCGAAAGAGGCGAAGACAAACCTGAACATCGCGCCATCATCCGTGAAGCCGCGCAGGAGGCCATTGTTCTACTTAAAAATGACGGCATCCTGCCGCTTGCCAACACGGTCAGGACCATCGCCATGATCGGCCCGTATGCCCGCACGGCGCAAATTTTGGGTGGCGGCAGTTCCAGCGTCACACCGCATTACACGGTCTCCCCCTTTGATGGGATCAAGGATCCGCAAGGCAAGGATGTTTTGGTGGAAGCTGCCTTCGGGACGTTTATCCACAAGAACCTGCCGGCTCCCGCCCCTGAAACCTTATCCACCGCCAGCGGCGAAAACGGACTCCGCCTGAGCCTGTATGCCGGCACCGAGTTTTCCGGCGAACCTTTATATGCGGAGACTACTACGCGCGTCCAGCACGGCTGGTTCGATAACAGTGTTCCGCATGTGCCACAGGACAACTTCTCGCTTCGAATGGAAGGATTATTCACACCGAAGGAAAGCGGCCTGCATACATTGTCGCTGACTGCTGTGGGCTGGTGCCGTCTCTTCCTGGACGGGAAGCTGGTCGTTGACCATTCGGCAGATTCTGACATGGGCCAGCAAAGGACTGCCACGCTCGAACTGGAGGGCGGCAAACCCTATGACATCAAACTGGAATATTACTGGAAAGGCAATCCGCGCTGGCGTTCAGTTGCCATCGGCCATCAGCCGCCGCACGCAACTGACTTGATCGCAGAAGCCGTGGAACTGGCCAGGCGCTCAGATGTTGCGGTAGTCGTTGCAGGGTTGAACGGTGAATGGGAATCGGAAGGCTTTGACCGTGTCGATATGAAACTGCCGGGAGAGCAGGATGAATTGATCAGCCAGGTGGTGGCTGCCAATCCCAACACGATCGTTGTCCTGAATGTTGGTTCACCGGTTGAGATGCCCTGGGTGGATGATGTTCCCGCCATTGTTCAGCTTTGGTATGACAGTCAGGAACAGGGCAATGCTCTGGCCGATGTATTATTCGGCGATGTGAACCCGAGCGGTAAGCTGCCCACCACCTTCCCTGTGCGATTGCAGGATAACCCCGCCTACATTAACTATCCCGGAGAAAACGGCAAGGTCCATTATGGGGAAGGGATCTTCGTTGGTTACCGCTATTACGACAAAAAGGAAGTCGCGCCGCTGTTCCCATTTGGTCATGGCCTTTCGTACACATCCTTTGAGTACAGCAACTTGAGATTAAGTGAAACATCCATCACACCGCATCAGACGTTGGAAGTTAAAGTGGATGTAACGAACACTGGCAAGGTAAACGGCAAGGAAATCATCCAGCTCTATGTGCGCGATGTGAAGTCCACATTTGCACGCCCCCATAAGGAACTCAAAGGTTTCGAGAAAGTGGAACTCGCACCCCAACAGACAAAGACCGTTACCTTCTCTCTCGACCGTGAAGCCTTCTGGTATTTCGACGCGGTGAAGAATGCCTGGTCCACTGAAGCGGGCGAGTTTGAGATTCTCATTGGCGCATCCAGTCGTGATATTCGTCTGAGCGGCATGGTCACCCTCGCACCCGAACCACGCGCAGCCCGCTTTCATACGGGGTTGACCATCAAGACCCTGCTCGATGACCCCGCCGGACGCGCTGTCCTTTCGAAGCATGTTGGCGGATTCCTGCTCATGGCAGATATGAGCATGGCAGCAGAGTTGACACTGGATCAGGTCGCGTCCAATCACCCCAATTTTGTACCACAGGAATTGCTTGCTGCCATTGAAAAAGACCTGGCAGAAATAAAATAACAACATGTCGTTGCGACGAAGTAATCTCCCGCTTAGAAGAGATTGCTTCGTCGGGGAAATCATCCTCCTCGCAATGACGGGAACCAAGGAATCGTTCATGAAATTTGGTTATTTCGACGATGCACAGCGCGAATATGTAATTACCCAACCCGACACTCCCCTGCCCTGGATCAATTATCTTGGTTGCGAAGAATATTTTGGTCTTATCTCAAACACAGCGGGCGGTTATTCATTTTATAAAGATGCCCGCCTGCGTCGCCTCACACGGTATCGCTACAACAACTCACCGCTCGACATGGGCGGACGCTATCTATATCTGCGCGACAACAATACAGGTGAATACTGGTCACCATCCTGGATGCCGACACGCACAAAACTCGACGAATACGAGTGCCGCCACGGTCAGGGATACACCATCATCACATCGAAGCTCAATGGGATCAAATCCTCCACCCGGTATTTTGTCCCGCTCGGAGAATCGCTTGAGATCTGGCAGGTGACCCTGACCAACGAGAGCGGTTCAGATGCGGACCTAAGCCTGTTCTCGGCCATCGAGTTTTGTCTGTGGGATGCGAACGACGATGCCACTAACTTCCAGCGCAACTATTCCATTGGACAGGTGGAAATCGAACTCCCCTCCCCCGACGGGAGAGGGGCCCTGGGTGAGGGAGAAATCCCTGTCATCTATCACAAAACGGAATATCGCGAACGCCGCGACCACTTCGCTTATTTTGCCTGTTCTGAAAAACTGGCAGGCTTCGACACGCAGCGTGAGACATTCCTGGGCGCGTATCGCGGCTGGAATGAACCGAAGGTTGTGGAAGACGGTGAATCATGCAACTCGGTCGCACATGGCTGGCAGCCGATCGGCTCGCACCATGTCAAACTCCATCTAAAAGCCGGGGAGCAGAAGCAGATCGTTTTTATCCTTGGCTACCAGGAGAATCCAAAAGACGACAAGTTCGACCCGCCAGGTTCACAGATCATCAACAAAAAGTTAGCAAAGAAGGCGCTTCAGAAATATCTTCAGCCAGCAAACGCTGACAAGGCATTTAACGACCTGCGGGACTACTGGACCATGCTGCTTGGCAAACTGCAGGTGACCACGCCGGATGAACATACAAACCGCATGGTCAATATCTGGAACGCCTATCAATGTATGGTGACGTTCAATATGAGCCGTTCCGCTTCCTATTTCGAAAGCGGCATCGGACGGGGCATGGGCTTCCGTGATTCGAACCAGGACCTGCTTGGCTTCGTGCATATGATCCCCGAACGTGCACGCGAACGCATCCTGGATATCGCTGCGACACAACTCAAGGATGGCGGTGCGTTCCATCAGTACCAACCTCTGACCAAGCGCGGCAACAATGATGTGGGCTCTGGCTTCAACGATGACCCTGCCTGGCTGGTATTGGGCGTCGCGG
>JANMSY010000697.1:0-12672 GCA_031389865.1 Anaerolineales bacterium
CGGAAGTATGCAGCCCGGGGATCGTCATCGAAATCCACGCTGATCTCGCCGACGCGCGGCAGCGGGTGCATCACAATCATATCCTGCTTGGCAGCTTTCATGATGGCGGGGTCGATCACATACGCGCCCTTGACCTTTTCATACTCCGCGGGGTCTTCGAAGCGTTCCTTCTGGACACGTGTGACATATAACACGTCGGTTTCGGGAAGGATCTGTTCGAGCGAGTCGAACTCGGCTTGCGGGATGCCCTTTGCAGCTACTTCATCCATGACCGTTTTTGGCATGCGTAAAATTTCGGGCGAGACATAATTAATTTTGACATTGAACAACGACAATAAGCGCGCCAGCGAATGGACGGTACGTCCGTATTTCAGGTCGCCGAGCATGGTCACGGTCATGCCATCAATTTCACCTGCGCCAAGTTCCTCGAAGATCGTGAACGTATCGAGCAATGCCTGTGTAGGATGCTCACCGACTCCATCACCCGCGTTGATGACAGGTTTGCGGGCCGCCTTCGCCGCGATCGCCGCTGAACCCGTTTCAGGATGGCGCAGCACGATCACGTCCGCATAACATTCGAGCGTGCGGATGGTATCGGGCAGGCTCTCGCCCTTCGACACCGACGAATATTTCACCTCATTGATGGGGATGACCGAGCCGCCGAGCCGCTCCATGGCGGCAGTGAACGACGACGATGTACGAGTCGAAGGTTCATAGAAAAGGTTCGCCAGGATCTTGCCTTTGAGCAGATCAAACGTCCCGACGCGTTCGACCATGCCGCGCATCTCATGCGCCACTCCGAAGACGTACTCCAGGTCGTCGCGTCCGAACTGTTTCACGGAAATGATGTCCTTGCCATACCAGGGCGCAGTGCGCTGGTCTCCGAAGGGCAGGTAGGGACTTTTGCGGTGGTTTGTGGGCATTTTTACTCCTTGGTCATTAGAGATTGGACATCGAGACCCTGGCTGCACGCTGGCAACGGATCCCGTTTAATCACATTTTCACCGCTCGCATTCTCGCGGCGGATGAGGCTGATTCCGTTTCGATGAGCTCTTTACTCATCTTCATGACGATGATGAATATCAGGCATATGTCCGTGCTCGTGCTCCGTGAGCGGATGTTCATGATCATGTGAATGCACAGATGTAAATGCATCGTGTCCATGAAACTCATCATGGTTATGTCTGTGTTCATGGACTACGGGCATGTGGATGTGGAAATGCGCGTGCTCTTCGTTTGCCAATAACCATGCGCCTGCCACCATCAGCACAGCAGCAATGCCAAATAAAACGGTGATGGGTTCTCTAAAAATAATGAACGAAAGCAGTACACCTGCCAGCGGAGCTGTGCCATACAATGCGCTGGTGCGCGCTGCGCCCAGTCCGCGCATGGAGTAGATGAAGAGCATCGTGCTGAGTCCGTATGAGATGAAGCCGAGCAGGAGAATCTTGAGGATGGTGGTCAAAGCTGGGAGTTGTTGACCCAGCGAAAGTCCAATAAGAAGCGAGAAGGTCCCAGCGACGAGTCCCTTCCAGGCGACAATGGTCAACGGGTCCTTGGCGGAAATGTTGCGCGTGAAGTTATTGTCCACGCCCCACAGGACGCAGGCAAGGATGACGCCTAATGCGCCCGGTGACAAACCAAACCCTGTTGTGAAGTCGGTGGAGAGAAAGACACTTGCAAGTGTAATGACCAGGATTGCAGCAAGCGCGCGGCGACTGACCGATTCACGGAAAAAGAACAATGCGATAAGCGTTGTCCCCACTCCTTCAAAGTTGAGCAGCAATGACGCCGTCGATGCGGGCGTACTGTTCAAACTGATCATCAGAACAATCGGTGCAAGGATGCCACCTGAGATGATCGCGCCCGCCAGCCACTTCACGTCTGGACGCCTGATACCTGCTTCTTTTTGATTCGATGTCAGTCTTTGAGAAAGTTTTACGAGTGAAATGCCTATCCCACTTCCAAGATATAGAAAAGCGGCCATCAGAACGGGTTGCACATCTTCCAACAACAATTTTGAGATGGGAGCGCTGGCACCGAAGAATAGCGCGGCCAGCAATGCCTGAAGGATATAACCTGTATTAGAGTTCATTGCCCAGACATGCTCTTCATCTCAAACATATGATTCGCAAGAGGTATCACATTGACTACAGGTTCTTCATAGGGATGAATCTTCCGTATGACCTTGATCGCTTCGTTCACCAATTCACGCCTGCAATTGACTTCGATCTTGTGTTCCACAGCTTCGCTGATCCTGCCGATCTCTCCTTCGAATGAATTAGCTCCCGGCAGCGGACGGAAGTATCCCTGCACAGGATAAATGTAATTCCCAACGTGCCCAACTCCGATCTTTGCCAGCTCATCGCGTATTTTCAACGTGTATTCCTGCGGGGCAAAGATCTCCAGTTTTACCTCAGTAAAATTTTCCATCCTGCTACTCCTCTATTTGTTTCCATTGTACTGAATGGCTCTGTTTATGCATTTGCCATTCATCCACTAAAACGGCATAGAGTTGTGTATCCCACCACCTGCCTTTGAAGTATTTATTCTCGCGCAACCGACCTTCGAGCTGCATCCCCAATTTCTCCAACACATGCGCTGAACCAACATTATCAGCAACACAATTTGCCCAAACTCTATGAACACCAAAGTGATTGAACCCAAAATCCACGATGGCGTGTGTGGCCTCGGTGGCATATCCGTGATTCCAGTGTTTGGGATCCAGTTCATAACCGGTATCTGCTTCGAGAGCATCTGCTTTATCCATGCGGATGCCGCAATTGCCGATAAGTTGATGATTCGATTTCAACGTTACCGCCAGTTGAAATTTGATACGCGGCTTTTGCTTTTCGTTATCCAGAAACCAGCCAACAAACTCCTGCACGGTCTCGGGTGTTCTTTCCGTCCACTCGTTGTAACGCAAATAGAGCGGATCGGATTGATATTCCAATACCCGCTGCCAATCATCTCCAACAAAGTCGCGCAGAATGAGTCGTTCTGTTTCAAGTTTCATAAATATTTATTGCTCGCGGACGTTTCGTCCGTATCCTGTTTCCGCCACTATTCTCCCGTCTTCAAAGGCTGTTTTACCACGCAATACAACCTTTCTGACCCTGCCTTTTACCTTCCAGCCTTCAAAGGGAGTCCAGCCGCAGCGGGTGAACTGGTCGGCAGCGCGTATTTCATATTCGGCGTTCTCATCCACTTCGATCCATGTTTCAGGTTGTTCGGGGAGGTTGAATATCCTTCCGGGATTGATAAGGGATTTCTCAATAATATGGTCCATTGTCAATCGTCCATTGTCCACTGCTGTAAGTAGAAGAGGCAGTAATGTTTCCAAGCCGGGGAAGCCGGGTGGGGGACTTTCGGAGTCTTTTTCTGCCAGCGTGTGTGGTGCATGATCAGTGGAAAAACAATCGATCACATCCATATTGTTCCATAACGCATCCACATCTTCTTTTGTTGCGAGGCGGGGACGAACCTCAGAACGCCCCCTCGCCAACCCTCCCCCAATCTCTTCGAACTTAGGGAAGGGAGCAGTGAGGAATAAATGATGGGGACACACTTCACACGTGACCTTTATTCCTTTTTCCTTCGCGGCCTTGATGAGCAGCACTTCCTCTTTCAGGGAGATATGCGCGATATGGACAGGTCGATCATAGATGGCGGCGAACAAAATCCCAGCCGCCATGGTTCTGGATTCCGAATGCAGCACGATGGGAAAGTCTTTGGGAAACTTTTCAAAATGCGGCATCCAGAGGGTCATATCATCGAGGCGCAGTTCGCCAAAGGTGGAGTCGAGGTACATTTTCAGGCCAGCAGCTTTGGGTGCCAGGGCGCGAAGCATGCCTGCGTTGTCGGGCCCCGCGCCGACGAATTGGGCATAGTCACAGCGCGCTTTCTGTCTGGCGGCATCCAGCGCAAGATCAAGTGTGGATGCATCAAATATCGGCGGTCTGGTATTGGGCATCGCCAGGATCAGGGTCACGCCGCCCGCGAGGGCAGCCTGGGTGACGGTATCCCAGTCTTCCTTGTGGGTTTGTCCGGGTTCACGCACGTGGACGTGTGGGTCAATGATGCCGGGGAGTTTGATCATAAGTCACTGCCGCTCCTTGGGGCGGCGTCCAGGTTACGAGTTTCAGGTGAACGGATATAAAAAAAGAGAGCCGCTCAAAGCGACTCTCAAACTTCATAAAACAGAAACCATCATTCCAAAGAAGTTTTGAGGGAATAATCGTTTGCGACAGGCATGTCCGTACATTGAGCGGAATTTTACGCCGATTTGGGGAAGTGTCAAGAGTCTGTAACGGGATCAACTGCCGGCTGGGAAAGATGCGCCCATTGAAGCGAAACAGGGATAAATCTCATGATATTCGTCACTAAGGTGAGTGATATTCCGAATGTTATAATCCCGCGCATCATTTCGCAAGGAGAAACAAGATGGCATATACAAACGTTACAGTGCCCGCAGGTGGAGCAAAGATCACCATTCAAGACGGAAAACTTCAAGTTCCCGATAATCCGATCCTGCCATTCGTCGAAGGCGATGGCACGGGCCGTGATATCTGGAGCGCTTCCGTGCGCGTCTTCGATGCAGCTGTTGAAAAAGCGTATGGCGGCAAACGCAAGATCCATTGGATGGAAGTATACGCCGGCGAAAAATCATTCAAGATGTTCCAGAGCTGGCTTCCTGAAGAAACGACCGATGCCTTCAAGGAATTTTTAGTGGGCATCAAGGGACCGCTCACGACTCCGATCGGCGGCGGCATCCGTTCCCTGAACGTTGCCCTTCGCAAAATCCTGGACCTGTACGTCTGCCAGCGCCCAGTTCGGTGGTACAACGGAGTACCCTCCCCAGTGAAACATCCCGAATATGTGGACATGGTCATCTTCCGTGAGAACACAGAGGATATTTACACAGGCATTGAGTTCCAGCATGGAACAGAAGAAAACAAGAAGTTCAAAGCGTTGTTCAACGAAGCCTTCCCGAAGGAATATGCCAAGATACGCTTCCCCGATACAGCCGGGATCGGCATCAAGCCTGTTTCCGAGGAAGGCACCGAACGTCTCGTGCGCGCCGCCATCCAATGGTCACTGGACAACAAACGCAAGAGCGTGAACTTCGTCCATAAGGGCAACATCATGAAGTTCACCGAAGGCGCGTTCAAGGATTGGGGATACACCCTCGCCAAACGCGAGTTCCGCGATCAGATCGTCACCGAACGCGAGACCTGGATTTTGGGCAACAAGGAATCCAAGCCTGGCTTGAGCGTGGAAGATAACGCCAGAATGATCGACCCCGGCTTTGAAATGATGTCACCGGACCAGCAGAACGGTATCAAACAGGAAGTGGAAGAAGCATTGAAGTTGTGGGATACCCACGGCGATGGCAAGTGGAAGAAGATGCTGTTGATCAAGGACTCGATCGCCGATGTAAGCCTGCAGTTCACCCTCATTCGCCCGCGCGATTATGATGTGATCGCCACCCTGAACTTGAATGGCGATTACCTCTCCGACGCGCTGGCAGCACAGGTCGGTGGGATCGGTATCGCTCCCGGAGCGAATATCAACTACGTGACGGGTCACGCCATCTTCGAAGCGACTCACGGCACGGCGCCGAAGTACGCTGACCTCGACAAGGTCAATCCTGGCTCGGTCATCCTCTCCGGCGAAATGATGTTCCGCTACATGGGCTGGACAGAAGTTGCCGACCTGATCGTCAAGGGCATGGAAGGCGCGGTCGCGGCCAGGACAGTAACCTACGATTTCGCCCGCCTGATGGATGGAGCGAAGGAAATCAAATGCTCCGAGTTCGCCGATGCGATAATCGAGCATATGTAACAAGAAGTAAACAGTTAAAAAAGTAGAAGGTCGCCCAGAGGTGACCTTCTACTTTTTTGCTACTTTGTGACAGTGATCGGGACCAACATCCCATCATCGTAGTGCCGTCGGATCAGGCAGGAAAATTCCAATAGCTGTCCTTCAGCAGAATCGGGGAAAGTGAACTCTACTCTTGCGCTTTCACCTGGAGCGAGCTGCTCCTGAGGGACAACCAGCAGGGCACTATCCAGAGCAGCATCCAGGCTGCCGGCCACTGAAACAGGCGGGTTGATATTAAAGTTATGCGCGCGACGACCGTCATTTGCGATCACAAACGTGTACGGCACACCCACTTGAAACGTTGTAACAGAAGTCTCAATTATATTATCTGCCAATTTGATATCCACCTGTGTGCTACCTCTTGAGGAGGGAGCTGCTTCTGTAGGGACCGATGCTTCAGTAGGAATCTCTGTCGGGTCAGACAGAGCAGGTGCTTGAGTCACTGTGGGGGCACTACTACAGGCAGCAATGAAAAACACAATTAATACGGCGCTAAAAAGCGGGGCAATTCTTTTCATATTCTCTTCTCCTAACGTTTAATATAGTAGATGATACGATAAGAAGAATATTCTTACTCACTCCATAATTCTTTAATCTATCACTTAAATAAAAAGCCATTTTACAGTATGCTGAAACAACGACTATCTATCCAAGCATTCTATGACAATTATCACTAACCTAAAATGGTCAAAAACCCTAAAATCACTCCGATTACGGAGTGCCGCATAATTATATACACTTTAAGTTTGAAAAGTTTGGTTGTTTGTGAGTTGAGCGGCAGTAATTCTTCGCCTTTTTATGAGGAGGACCTTGCGCATGGAAGTGTACAACCACGATCTGGTGATCCTAGGGACAGGGCTGGCTGGCTTGCGGGCTGCGTTGGAAGCCGTCCAGCAAAGTAAAGGGGAATTGAATATTGCATTGGTTTCCAAACTCCAATTAATGCGTGCACATTCCGTCGCGGCTGAAGGCGGAACGGCGGCTGTTCTTCGACAGGATGAAGGTGACAGTTATGAACTACACGCATGGGACACGATTAAGGGCTCGGATTTTCTGGCCGATCAGGATGTGGTGGATTTCTTCGTCCATGAGATGCCGAAGGAGATTCTGCATTTGGATCACTGGGGAATTCCCTGGTCTCGCCGGGCAGATGGCCGCATCGCTCAACGACCGTTTGGTGGGCACACCTATCCCCGAGCTGTTTTCGCCGCCGACAAAACCGGGCACCTTGAAATGCAAACTCTGTATGATACGCTGATGAAACATACGAAACGGATTCATCGTTACGACGAGGGTTTTGTTACTTCCATTATTATTGAAAACAATCGCTTTGCGGGCTTGACGATGATCGACATGATCAACGGTCGTTTTGTGTTGATACGAGGCAAGGCATTAATTCTTGCCACCGGCGGTGCAGGTCAGATTTTTGGCTTCACAACATATTCTGAAACCGTAACCGGCGACGGCCTGGCAATGGCATATCGCGCAGGACTTCCGCTCAAGGATATGGAATTCATCCAATTCCATCCAACGGGATTAATCCCCAGCGGCATCCTGATGACCGAAGCCTGCCGTGGGGAAGGCGGGACGTTGCTTAACAACCAGGGTGAACGATTCATGAGCAAGTACGCTCCCTCAAAAATGGAGCTTGCTCCGCGCGACATGGTTTCGCGTTCCGAGATGATCGAGATCGAAGAAGGTCGTGGATTTCCCGGACCGGAAGGTTTGGATTACATCCATTTGGACTTGCGTCACCTGGGTCGAGAAACAATCTTGGAACGTCTGCCCCTCATTCGTGAAGTGACCATCAAACATATCGGGCTGGATCCCATTGAAAAGCCCATCCCCATCCGTCCCGTGGCACATTACACCATGGGCGGCGTGCACACCGATATCAAAGGGCACACACTTGTGGAGAACATGTGGGCAGCAGGGGAAGTCGCGTGTGTATCGCTGCATGGTGCCAATCGATTGGGAGCAAACTCCACCGCGGAGTGCCTGGTATGGGGCAGGGTTGCTGGCAGCGAAGCTGCATGGTATTGCGCGAACGCGTCCATGACGAATGAACCGATTGATGCTGCACAGGCGGAATGGTCCAGGATTGATGCGTTGTTCCAATCCAAAGGAAATGAAGACCATTATCAGATCCGCAATGAGTTGAGAAGGAATTTGGACGCGACGATGGGCGTCTTCCGCACAGGGGAGCAAATGGAGGCAGGGCTCAGGAAAATCTCTGACCTGAAGGAACGCTATAAATCCATTTCGCTAAAGGATAAGAGCCTGCACTACAACACTGATTTGGAGCGTGCAATTGAAACAGGCTTCATGCTTGATGTGGCGGAGGTGGCAACGCTGGGTGCATTAACGCGAACCGAGTCACGCGGAGGGCATGCGCGGCGCGATTACCAGACACGTGATGATGAGAATTGGTTGAAGCATACGATGGCATATTTCACCGAGGCCGGTCCGCGTTTGGATTATAGTCCTGTGAATATTTCGATGTGGAAACCTGTGGAGAGGAAGTATTAGTCATGGATACAAACAAACCTGCTACGGCTTACGACAATCGACTTGGTCTAAAAGGCTGGATGTATGCGGGGCGATATTCCTTCGAACGATACTTATACCTGGGACACCGCCTCTCCGGGTTAGGACTCATTGCATACATGATTCTGCACATCATCGAAACGGCGAATCGCATTCGGGGCGAGGAGGCCTGGGCAGAATTGATGGCGCTCTTTGCTTCCCCGCCTTTTAGAGTCATCGAGTATTTGCTGTTTGCAATGGCGGTCTTCCATGCGATGAACGGTGTGCGTTTGATGTTGATCGAGCTGGGTTTCTTCCTCGGCAAACCGACAGAGCCTGTCTATCCATATTCCACCTCGGTATTGCGCCACCGCCCGTTGACGTATGTGATCATGTTCCTGACGATACTGGTCATATTCTTTGGCGGTTCGAGTTTGTTCTTTGACTAGGAGGCTTTCATGCGCGAAACGAGATTATGGTCTTTGCATATCCTGGTAATCCCAATCCTCGCTATATTGCTTGGAATGCATTTTGCTCTCATGCATTATTCCCCTGTCTTTTATGGTACGAGCGTGGAAGAGGCACGTGAGTTTGGAACGATGATTGAGCGCGGCAGGAACGTGGCACAGTTCCTTCTTTACATCTTATTCCTTGCGGCAGGCCTGTATCATGGACTGTATGGTCTACGCGGAATTTTACGGGAATTGCCACTCACACCTGCTCTGGTCAAAGTTGTGGACACCG
Source organism: Anaerolineales bacterium (assembly GCA_031389865.1). GTDB lineage: Bacteria > Chloroflexota > Anaerolineae > Anaerolineales > Villigracilaceae > Defluviilinea. The sequence continues at coordinate 9,154 of JANMSY010000697.1, forward strand.
GCGTCCTGTTGTTAGGGCTTGCGATTTTCGCACTTGGCACGTACGTCACTTGGTGGACGTTCAGTGCCAAAATTGGAGGATGAACATGACCAAAGAAATTAGCTTCCGTGTCCGCCGTTTTGACCCGGATACTGATTCAGCACCTCATTGGGAGAGCTACAGCCTGAATGTCCCGGATGGGATGACGGTGCTTGAGGCATTGCATCAAATCAAGGCTGAGAAAGAACCAACGCTGGCATGGCGTTCCTCCTGTCGGATGGGGGTTTGTGGCTCATGTGGGATGTTCATCAATGGGTTGCCGATGCTTGCTTGCCAGACACAAGTTCTGCATCTCGACTCAGATGTAGTCACAGTTGCGCCGCTTCCGAATTACCCCAATGTCAAAGATCTGGTTCCAAACCTGGAACCGCTCATCGAAAAGCACGCGGCAATTAAGCCATTTATCATTCACACTAACTCAAAAGAGATTGACGAGCCGACGGGCGAGTTTATTCAGTCTGCCGAGGAGCGCGAGGCATTCAGTCAATTCACCTACTGCATCAAATGTGGTTTGTGTCTCGCTGCTTGTCCCACAGTGGCAACCGACCCGCTTTTTTTGGGTCCACAAGCACTAGCCCAGGCGTATCGCTACACCGTCGATAACCGAGACTGTGGCTTGCACGAACGCCTAGCAGCCATAGACGTATTCCACGGACCCTATCAATGTCACATGGCGGGCGCGTGCTCGCAGGCCTGCCCAAAGGGTGTAGATCCTGCCTTTGGCATTCAATTGCTCAAACGCACCCTGGTTTTAGACAGCATAGGGTTTGGGAAGAAGAAGTCAGCCGTGGCGAAAGTCCATCCACTGGAAGATGTGGTAAAGGCGATTGAGGAGTTTGCGCCACCGCCGCGCACAGTTCATGAGTAACCCATTCTGAACAACCCAGGAACCGCGCCCATGCCGGCGTGGTTTTGTTTTAAAGTAGCACTTCGGATAATGAGAGGGTAAAATACTATCAAGCCAAGATTCTAATTCGGAGGTTCCGATGAGTTTGAAAAGAAACGTCACGCTATCGGGTGGGTTGAGCTATCAAGGTGGGTTGTCATATGTGGCTTTTATCCTGCATCGTATCGGTGGGAGCGCGTTGTTCATTTTCTTCACGTTATACATTCTTTCGTTGCTAGGGTTAAGTTTTGCCAATACTCTGTTCGGAAACTGGTTTGTGCAAATCATTCTGCTCGTCTTTGGTTTGTTCCATGCCATCAACGGCTTACGGATTACTATCCTTGACCTTTTTCCAAAACTACATGAGTACTACCAACGAGTCATTACTGTCGAATGGGTCGCATATGCTTTGCTGGCCGGGTTTGCAGTTTTCGTCGTGTTGCGGACCGCATTTGGAGGGTAAAGATGGGAACTAAAAGCAGAATGCTGCCCGTTTCAAAACGCGGATTGAACTTTGAAATGTTCATGTGGGGATTTACCCGCTTTACCGTGATAATCATGTACGGATTGATCATCGTCGGTCTTCTTGGCGCCCTGAGCCTCAGCGCGCTGACGGGTACGAATGTTAGCAACATTTTATATTGGGCATTCTTCCCCACAATGGCGCAGAACCCTCTTAGTCAGGTTTGGATGACTGTTCTTGCCAAGCTGATGGTAACTGCATTCGTGCTGGTTGCATGTGGACACGGCGTTCACGGCGTGCTGGAGATTTTGGATGATTATTTTACAAGTGAGCGTGCACGACGTTGGTCACGAAATTTCATTATCCTGTATGCCATAATCGCCAGCTTAATTGCGATGTATGTGATTTGGACAGGGTAAATATTCACCCTATGGTGCTATGGTTAGGAGTTCTCACTTATGGCAAATGTTCATCAATTTGAGGTAGTGGTGGTTGGGGCGGGCGGCGCGGGACTTATGGCTGGTCTATATGCCTCGCGCGGCGCGAAGACGGCTGTTATCAGCAAGCTTTACCCAACCCGCTCCCACACCGGCGCAGCGCAGGGCGGCATCAGCGCGGCGCTTGGCAATTATGAAGAAGACAAGCCCGAATGGCATACCTACGACACGGTCAAAGGCTCGGATTATCTGGGCGACCAGGATGCGATTGAATTCATGACGAATGAAGCCATCGACGCGGTGCTCGAACTGGAACATATGGGGCTTCCATTTGACCGCACTCCCGAGGGCCGCATCTCACAGCGACCGTTCGGTGGGCACACCAATAACGAGACCGGTAAACCCGTCCGGCGCGCGGCACACGCGGCTGACCGCACCGGTCACATGATCCTGCAAACGCTGTATCAACAATGCCTGAAGAACAAGGTCAACTTCTTCGATGAATTCCAGGTGCTCGACATGCTCATTGTCAATGGCAAAGCGGCGGGCGTGGTGGCGGTGGAGCTTTCCACGGGCGAACTGCATACCTTCCATGCCAAAGCGGTGATCTTCGCCACAGGTGGACATGGCCGCATCTTTGAAGTGACATCCAATGCTTATGCATATACAGGCGATGGAGCGGCCATCCTACTACGCCACGGCCTGCCTCTCGAAGATATGGAATTTTTCCAATTCCACCCAACGGGCATTTACAAGCTCGGCATCCTCATCACGGAAGGTGTTCGCGGCGAAGGCGGCATCCTGATCAACGGAGTAGGCGAACGCTTCATGCCAAAGTATGCACCGAGCGTCAAGGACCTGGCCTCACGCGATGTTGTCAGCCGCGCGATCTACACTGAGATCCGCGAGGGACGCGGTGTCAACGGCTCGAACTATGTCTATCTCGATGTGCGCCCTGAATCGGTGATCAAGTACGCAGCCATGGACGGACGTACCAATACCGATGGCACTCCCTACATAATCACTGGCGAACAGGTTCTGGCAAAACTCCCGGACATTATCGATTTCTGTCGTGTCTATCTCGGCGTTGACCCCATCACGCAGATGATGCCGATCCAGCCGACCGCGCATTACACCATGGGCGGTATTCCCACGAACAAGTTTGGCGAAGTTGTGATCGACAGCAGGAACACGCCTTTCCCTGGCTTATATGCAGCAGGCGAATGTGCATGCGTTTCCGTTCACGGGGCAAATCGCCTGGGGACAAACTCCCTGCTCGACCTGGTCGTCTTTGGCAAGCATGCGGGACTCAAAGCGGCGGAGTATGCGAAACAGGCTGAGTATGAGGAACTGCCTGCCAACGCAGATGCAGAGTCCAGGTCCCAGTTCGATGCGTTGAGGAACGGGGCTGGCAGTGAGAATGCCTTCGACATCACCACTGCAATGAAGAAGATCATGTTCGATGAAGTCGGCATCTACCGCAGTGAAAAAGGGATGAAGGAAGCCCTCGAAAAGGTCAGGACTTTGAAGGAACGGTTCAGGAATATACGTGTGAGCGATACAGGCAGGATTTTCAACACCGAGTTGTTGAACGCATGGGAGCTTGGCAACATGCTCGAAGTTGCGGAAGTGGTTGCCGAGTGTGCATTGAACAGGAAGGAATCGCGCGGCGGCCATTCACGCGAGGATTATCC
>JANMSY010000480.1:0-12640 GCA_031389865.1 Anaerolineales bacterium
TGAAACGCGCCGCCTGCTTGAAAACCCATTGCATCCATACACAATGGCTTTGCTCGCCGCCACATCTGACCCTGATGCGCGCAATGCAGATTCCTTCAAAGAAGTGCCTCCTGGCGAACCGCCAAGTTTGGTAAACCCTCCTAATGGATGTCGTTTTCATCCGCGTTGTGCAAAGATTATTACAGGCTTGTGTGATGAAAAATTCCCACCAGACTTTGAACCTGAGCCCGATCATTTCGTCGCGTGCTGGCTTTATCAACCAAAATGAGATATCCCCGCTTCCTCCTCATCCTTGGCCTGTTCCTGATGCTATTGGGAATCATCCTCCCATTTCTGATGGTCATTCATGTATTGCCATCCAGCTTTATATTGAATTTCTTTTCGTGGGGGGCATCTGTTGTGGGATTGGCGCTTGGCATGATCGGAGCGGCGACGTATGTAAGAATAAATAAAGACGATTAACTTTCTTCAAGTGTGTATGTAACCGCTTCATCAAACGTCACGGCTCAGGTGGACACGAGTCCACATGCAAATATTGCTGGCATTCCTCAGTCGTCAGAGAGCGGGTTACACGTTGCTTGGCAAGCGCTACCAAGTCTTCAATCTTTAGAAGATAGATGCGATTGGTGCCATCATAACCCGCAACTGTCAGTTGTGAACCATCCGGGCTGAATGCCACGCTCGTGAGTTCATCCGGCGTATTAAGCGTGAGCAACTCCTTCCCCATATCGGCATCCCAAAGCTTTGCGGTTTTATCGGTGCTGGCGGTAGCAATGGTTTTGCCATCCGCACTGAAGGCGATAGCATACACAGCACTGCTATGGCCAGATAAAGTAAAAAGTTCCTTTCCCGAAACAGCATCCCACACCTTGGCAATCCCATCAAAACCAGCCGTCGCAAGGCGTGTCTCATCTGGGCTAAAAACGACTTGCCGAACCAAAGCTGTATGACCATAAAGTGTCAACAATTTTTTGCCCGTAATTGCATCCCATAGGATTACTTTACCGTCAAAACTGGAAGTTGCAATACGCGATCCGTCCGGGCTGAATGCAACGCCAACCACCAAGTCCTTATGCCCCGAGAGTATCAGTAGTTCCTTGCCAGTTCCAGCATCCCAAACAATTGCTGAACCGTCAAAACTGGAGGTGGCAATGCGGGATCCATCCGGACTAAAGGCAACACCCATAACCCAGTCCTTATGCCCTGAGAGTGTCAATAATTCCTTGCCCGTTCCAGCATCCCAAACCTTGGCCGTGTTGTCTTCAGCGGCCGTCGCAATCAGCGTTCCATCTAAGCTGTACGCAATGAAATGCACAGGAGCAGAGTGTCCGGCTAGACTGAATAACAGCTTGCTAGTCCTTATATCCCAAACTTTCGCTGTGGGGTCTGAATAAGCGACCGCCAGTTGTGAACCATCCGGGTTGTACGTCAGCCTGGTTCCTACTGGGGATGCGATAGCAGGCCCATTGACCAATGTTAAGAGCTCTCTGCTGGGAGCGACACTCCAGACTCTGGCAGTCCTGTCCCTGCTCGCGGTGACAATGTGGGTTCCATCCGGACTGAAAGCAACAGTGAAAATGTCGCCACTGTGCCCGGCCAGGGTCAATAATTCCCGACCCGTGGCGGCGTCCCAAACATTTACCTGATTATTCCCGCTAGCTGTCGCAATGCGCGCGCCATCCGGGCTGTAGGCTGCGTTCGTGACATTCGTAGTTTGACCGTAGAATGTCAACAGTTCTTTACCGTTATTGGCATCCCATATTCTGGCCGTTTGATCATCACTGGTCGTAACAAAATGGGCGCCATCCGGGCTGAAGGATACACTGTTCACAAATGCATTTTGATGAGGAAGAGTAAGAAGCATTTGACCGGTAACGGCATCCCAAATACTTGCCCATCCATCACTGGGAGGTGCAGTATTGGCAATCGCAATCCGTGAGCTATCCGGGCTGAAGGCCACCCAATAAGGCACGGCGCTGTCCCCTTGATCTAATGTGAGCAGCTCCTGGCCTGTGAGAGCATCCCAGACTTTTGCAGTACCGTCAGGGCTGACAGTAGCCAGACGATTTCCATCCGGACTGAACTCTATATGAAAAACATCATCTTGGTGACCTGATAAGTCAAATAGTTCCTGCCCGGTTGTCGCATCCCAGATACGAGCAATGTCGTCCCCACCAGCAGTTGCCAATAATTTTCCATCCGGGCTAAACGCAGCGTACCAGACGAAGCCATCTTCTGAGCCTATGCCATAAGAAGAGCCTTGCACACTGAGTAATTGTTTTCCAGTGGTCGCGTCCCAGATCTTTGCTGTTCCATCGGCGCTGGCAGTCGCGATCCGTTTACCGTCTGGGCTGAAAACTGCGCTCCAAACAGCATCCGTATGACCATGCAGAGTCAACTCCACACGTGAAGCCTGCACTGCACGGTGCAGCGCATCTTCTGCTTCCGGCAGAACGGTGCGATCTACTGCGTAAGTTTTGTTCACGGCTTGTAATGCAAGCAAAATGCTGCGTTCCGGGTCATTCTCCAAATTTAGATTTGCGGCGTTTGATAGCTCGCGAACAGATGCAATCAATGATTGTTGTTGTGCCTTCTGGCGTTCCCGCACGGCAATTGCTGCACTCGCTTGTGCAAAGATAGCGGCAACGATGGCCAGTACTAACGCACCGGCGAGAAATACTCCGCGTTGACGCAGTCGTTTCACTGAAGAGGCTTGCTCCTGAGCGCGTTGTCGCTCGGTCTCAGCTAGTTTGTGTGCGGCCGCTAATTCGCGTTCTCTCTGCGCTTCGCGCTCGGCAACTTCATGCTCAGCGCCCGCCTGCGAGGCGTCGATAAACTCACGTTCCAGGTCATTCATTTCTTCAGAATGCGCAACAGCCCATTCACGAACTTGTGTCAACCGTGCGCCGCGATACAACAGATCTTGCTCGCGGTTCGATGTCAGCCATTCCTGGCTTGTCTCGGTGAGATGGCGGTGGAAGCGCAGGCTTTCGCGGTTGTCTTCCAGCCAGCCGCGCAGCGTCGGCCACTCGCGGATCAACGCCTCATGTGCCACCTCGGCGGAATCTTCGCTAGTGGTAATCAGACGAGCGTCGGCCAGGGACTTCAAAACAGCCTGGGTCGTGGCGGCCTCTTCCGGTTTTAAAATCAGTTCGTTGAAGGCGGCCCGGCGGCGCGTATCGCCGGTGGCAGTCTCATCTCCCAGTTCTGTCAAGCGCAGGAAGATTCGTTGAGCGATTAACTGTTGTTCACTGGTAAATTGATCGGTGAAAACTGATTCAGCTGTTTCAGCGATGGCGCCTCGTACACCACCCGACGAGGTGTAACCACTGAGTGTCATTGTATGCCCGCGCCGACGCTGCCATGTTTCCAGCAGGGCGTGCGAAAGTAGCGGCAGTGCACCTGGCTCGTGACCTACATCGTGCAAGAGCAAATCAACCAACCCGGGTTCAAACTCCCAACGTCCGCGGCGGCCGGGTTCCTCTATCGCCCGCCGTAGTTCCTCATCATTCATTGCGCCAATGTATTCCTGCTGTTGAGCCAGCGCCTCGCGCAATTGGAGATAACTGGCACAGTGAGCATAGAAGTCCGCGCGCAGTGTGATTACAAGGATGGTTTGTCCATCTGATACAGATGAAGCTGTGAGCAGGTTGTCAATAAATGTGGTTCGTTCTTCCTCCGAACGACATAAAGCAAAAAGCTCTTCGAATTGATCAACGACAAATAATAAGCGCGAAGTCCCCCCAGGCTGGGTGGAGTGCTTGATAAAAAGTTGCAGACTGCGCGGGTCGCGTGCCAGATCATCCATCAGTGTGGCGGTCGCCGCGACTGAGTCGGTCAGGTTCGCCGCCAGGCTTTCGAGTGGATGGGCAGTGGGAGTGATCGTGTGAATGTGCCAGTCCGCGGAACTCTTGTTCCACCGTAGTGCAGGCACCAATCCAGCCCTTACAAGCGATGATTTTCCACTGCCCGATGCACCGACAACAGCCAAGAAGCGCCTTTCGTGCGGCGACCTGCTTGAAGCGAGGGCAAGGACGCGTTCCGTCAATTTGGAGGTTAACGCTTCACGGCCCGCGAACAGGTCTGCATCGGCTTCATCGAAATAATTCAGCCCCTTATAGGGGCTTACACCGAACGCTGGAGCATCCTCCCTTCGCACGTTGGCGGCCAAATCGAGCAGGCGCGCCACTGCCTTCGGCTCATCTTCCAGCCCGAGGGCAGAGATAAAGCGGGCTTCAATTGTGGTCAGATCGGGCAGGCGAAGATTCTGTTCGAGGCGGCTGATTTGTGTGTCGCTGTAATTGACTTCAATCGAAAGTTGGAGTTGGGTTAGACCGCTGCGGCGCCGCAGATAACGTAGGAGATCACCGAAGGTGGTGAATTTCTCCAGGGTGCCGGGGGAAATTGAAGCAGCCATATACACTTCCTTCCAAAAATCACATTGTTTAGGTGCAAGTATCATTCGTAATGATATTGCGTAACATCAGAATAGCACATCCGTTAGCCTTTTGGGGAATTTTGGTCGGAAATGGCAAGTTAAGCAAGAACCTAGATGCTACATTGAGAGCAACAAAAGGCCGGCTCGCAAACAAGACGCAAATTCAACCGGTCAAAGGAGATCGAAATGTCTAACAATCGTATGTACTACTTGTTTGTCGTCATCGCCTTAGCAGCAGTCATCGCGTTCACTGCACGAGCGGCTCTCGCCACTTCGGGTAGCGCTTATCACCAATCAGCGGAGCAGGTCCTTCGTGAATATCAACTTGGTGAGCGCTATGGGGAGACCCCACCTCACGTTGCGCAATTTAGCGCGGAGCAGATTCGCCGTGAATATATCCTGGGTGAGCGTTATGGCGTAACGCCGCAAGGATATGCCGAGCAGCAGGCTCTTCGCGAATATTGGCTTGGCGAGCGATACGGGCAAATACCGTAAGAGCCGGCAGCACGAGTTCATAGCAGCTAGACCTGCTGTGATGTGCCTGCTCCGCAAAAGGCGCGTCAGCCCCACATCAGCAATTACTGGTGTGGGGCTTGAAAAAACTTTCCAATAGGCAAAATATTACATTTTCAAAACCAACTTTAGAGAAAGAGGAAACCTATGAACGCAAAAAATTTGTTAATCATGTTGACTATGTTACTGGTCAGCGCGTGCGCATCGACGGCGCAGTCCAATTCTGCCAATAGTTTTGCAGGTACCTGGTCTGGCACCATGAGTTTCACAGACGATGCAAATCGCAGAGAAGACATCATTATTACCATCCCGGCCGGTTGCGCCGCTGGAAGTATTTGCGGCGACATCAACAATACGACTGTGAGTTGCCAATGGGAAATGACGTTGGCAACTATCAATGGTAATGTCTTTGAGTACAAGTTTTCAAAGACGATGAGCGGCAAGTGTCCAGCTTTCGGAGGAGGCACATTGACACTGCAATCAGATGGCACACTAATGCGTGAACATGAAACCCCGAACTGGATTGCCAGTGGACCACTAACGCGCAAGTAACTAGGGTTATGTTGTGCGCTTCATACCTCGTTGTAGGCCGTAAGCAAAGCGTGCCTTATTAAACGTGGCCGAGAGTATTCCTCCCGGCCACGCCTGTTTTTGTTTATGTACGAATTAAGAAAGACGATTAACTTTCTTCAAGTGCGTATGCAACTGCTTCATCAAGGGTCATAGCGCGGCCTTCGTCATATGCAACTTCAAACGCAGATGAACCAATCCTTGCCATGATCGCGGCGATATTGCGGTCCACATCTGCCTGCTCAAGTAGTGGACGTGTATCATGGATTTTTTCACGCATTGCATCTGCCCAACCGATCAGTTGTGCGGCGACCTCAGGTTTGCCAACTGCAATAGATAAGCCTGCCATTCCCTCCAATGTGAATACAACCCCGCTGTCATTTTTGTCCTTGAAAAATTCCCGCGTAGTTTCAAGAAAGATTTCACGCGCCTCAGCCGCTTGTCCCTGGTGTACGATGAGGTGTCCCAAATGAGTGCGATCCCATAAATAATTGTTGCGATGACCCAATTCCATTGTATCGGCGATGCTCTTTTCAAGAAGCGTGCGTGCTCTTTCAAAATTGCCCTTTACGGATTCTATTCGACCTAATGCAGAAAGAAAATGCATGGCTCCTTTGTAGTATGGGTTTTGGCTTAATTGCATAGCTTCATCCAGGTGCTCCTGTGCCGATTCAAAGTCTCCGCCCAACATTTCGAAATTTCCAAGCGTGCCCAGGTACTCCTGCAATTCTCTCAAATCACCTGCTTTTCGGAACAGAGAAACCGCTTCCTTGAAATAATAAATCCGCTTTGGGTAATCGTTACCGCTACCCCAACCCAGATGACCAAGCGCAAATGCACTCCTCCATATATCGCCAAGCGTTTCAGAAAGAACTAGTGCCTGTTGCACAAATTCCATGAAAGTCATGTCATTTGTAGCGAACCGAAAGCGTGCCGAGACGATCAAGCCATCGATTTCACCATGTTGATCGCCAAGAGTCCGATATATTGCCAGACATTCTTCGGCTGTTTCTCCCAGAAGAGCATACTGACTCGTTAGATACAAGATGATCCCATACGCATACAATGCTTTTGCACGGGCGTGGGATTGATTTTGAGACTTGGGGTTTGTTAGAAATTTTCTCAGCCAGTCCTCTCCTTCACGCAAATCAACATCCTCCCAAAATCGCCATAGCCTGCCAGAGATAAATAACCCTGCCTCCACATCTGTTTTATCAGCCCAACCCAGCGCGGCGCGGATGTTATCGCGCTCCCCATTCAAACGCGCATACCACTCCATTTGTAGATGACCTTTCAACGCCGGCTCCGCTTGTTCAGAGAGCTGTAGGTAATATTTCAAATGCTGGGTACGGATGTTTTCCTCTTCGCTTGACTCAACAAGTTTTTCATGCGCGTATTGGCGGATCGTTTCAAGCAGACGATAGCGCTTCTCACTACCCGAATCCTGATTCACCACAACAAGTGACTTCGTCACAAGTTGCGATATTAAACCTAATACCTGGCGAGTTTCGATTCCATTTCCCGCGCAGGCCTGCCCTGCTGCCTCCAATGTGAATCCACCTGCAAACACAGAGAGCCGTCTCAAAAGAGTTTGTTCTGAGTCATAGAGCAGATGCCAACTCCAATCAATGGAAGCCTGTAAAGTTTGATGTCTTGGTAATGCGGTGCGGCTTCCGTCTGTGAGAACATGGAAGCACTCATTCAATTGTGTTGCGATCTGTTCAGCAGAAAACACCTGGACGCGCACAGCGGCTAATTCAATCGCCAGAGGAATGCCGTCGAGACGGTGGCAGATTTGGGCGACGGAGGAAGCGTTCGCTGTCGTCAGCGCAAAATCCATTTGGACGAGTTGCGCGCGTTCGTCGAATAGTCGAATCGATTCATAGCCATTCAGCTTTTCGATGGATACGATTTGTTGAATATCAGGAATTGTGAGCGATGGGACTTGATACAACGCTTCACCTATGACGCCTAAGGCTTCGCGGCTGGTGGCGAGTATTTTTAAGTTTGGGCAGTTCTTTAGTAATTTGTCGGCGAGTCCCGCGCAGGCATCCAACAGATGCTCACAATTATCGAGAATGAGCAGTGTTGTTTTGGCGCGCAAAACATGGATGAGCGTTTCGATCAGCGCGCGGTTGGTTCCTTGTTGAATGCCGAATACTGTACTAACCGTTTGCGGCACGAGCGCGGGATCGTTGACGGATGCAAGTTCAACCAGCCACACGCCGTTGACATATTCCCCTATTAATTGAGTTGCGACTTGTTGCGATAAACGAGTTTTGCCGATGCCGCCCGCGCCGATCAATGTGACCAGGCGGTGTCCCGCGAGTCTTTGTTGAATTCGTTCGACTTCTTTTTCGCGTCCGATGAAACTGGTAATAGGCACGGGAAGATTGGTACTCTGTTCGCGTGCTGGGGCAGGGGTTGCATGATTTTTTGGATACTCTGAAAGTCCGCGCGCAAAGCGAACCCATTGAGAGCGTTCAGATTCATGGATGCCAAGTTTTTCCAAGAGAACGAACGCAAGTTCGTTGGATGGTTTGTACTCATCGGCTTCCATGCGGCGCACGGTGATCTCCGCACAACCGACCTGATCTGCAAGAGCTTTCTGGGTCAGGTCGAGTGCGCGGCGATGCTGGCGTAACCATGTTCCAAAGGAAATTGATTCAGGCATATTGTTACCAATAAAACATATCGGTTTTTATATCGGTTTCAGCATTATACGGAGGTTATGAATTTGATTTAATCATAGAAAGACCAATTTTCAAAGGAGAAGAATATGTCACACATGATCAAATTTACATTATTAGTTGTATTGCTCGAAGAATCGCTCGTTGCTTGCAGGGCGCCTGCAACATCTGCGCCCACCGCAAGTCATCATATTTTGTGGTATTTGTACCAAATAAGCAAGGAGGTTTGGCATGCCTAGTCTACTGCGACCAACCAAGGATCCAGAGATAGTGGCACTCGGGGTATTAGCGCTTCGATCATTCGCACGTGGTACCTCTCCTGCGACGCCATTTGAAGTTGATATCACTAGGACTCTGAAAGACCTCGGCGTTTCGCCAGTGATAGCACGAAAGCTCGTCGCCAATTTCGACAAGAGAAGTCCTAGTGTGAGACGACGAGTCTTTGGCCCACTAGGGTTGTCGGATGCTCAGCTGCCAGCTAACATTCAACGTGGTAGCAAGGTTCCAGATCCTCTAGCCCGTCGTGCTGTCTTGACCCCTGGGGTTCTACCGTTGCCTAAAATATTTGGCGATGGGGGAATACAATTGCCCGGGGAGCAAATCCTTGCTCCCGAACGTTATGATATCAGATTCCAAGGTATGCACTGCGTCGATGAAACGGGTCCTGATTTCATTGGGTCTGACGAGATCTATATCATCACAAGTGCTGTTCATATCAAGCCGGATGGTACGAACGTCATCACAACAGTCAGACATCCTCTCACGCAGGATGGCGCTAGCACCTACGGCAATGTCGACAGTCACGAAACCCGAATTGGACCAGTCGCCTCTTGCTGGAGCGCAAAAGTTGCCGACACATCCGAAGGTATGTCTATCAGTACTGTAGTGATGGAACACGATGAAGGTGATCCAAACGCCTATCACGACCAGGTCGACGCCGTCGTAAAGCTTGCTATCGGAATCGTGACGTACCTCTACCCACCCGCTGGGGCATTCCTCGCACTGATTGAGGCTAGCGGGCTAATCACTGATTTCTTCAACTGGATCCTTGGGACAGGAGACGACGAAATAGGGACAGTTACAACGATTCTGAAATTGTCTGAACTAGAGATATACAGTCGGACTAGACTTGCTGACTTCTCCCCCCTACGGGATGGACAGCATGTGAGTACAGGTCTCCGCCACCACTTTCTCGCCCCAGTGAACGACAATGACTACTTCGTAGGCTTCCGCGTAACGCGGGATCCCGTGGCCCCCCTGTTCCCACTACCTCCAGTCGACTGATCCTGATGCTATCCAGATAGGTGAGGCGCGCCACACATGCGAAGGTGATGAATTTGATTTAATAATAGACAATACCTTCGCCAATTTTGATTTTACACTCACGCACCGCCATATATAGGGGTTTTGCGAAGGCTTAGGAGTTTTGGCGAAGGTATTGAATAGAAAGACCAATTTTCAAAGGAGAAGAATATGTCACACATGATCAAATTTACATGGTTCGTCCTATTGTTGACAGGGTTGCTGACGGGTTGCGCGGTGCCTATTCCAGCGCAGGATGTACAACGAACGCTGACAGTTGGCGATATGGAACGGACTTATTTTCTCCATATCCCTGATGGATTGAATGATCAACAGTCTGTGCCTTTGGTTTTTGTCTTCCATGGCCTATTGGAAAACGGCCAATATATACGCTTCACCACTGGTTTGGACAAGATCGCCGATGCCAACGGCTTCATCGTCGTCTATCCAGACGGCAGTGGTGATGAAACTAGTCTTTCCTGGAACGCAAGTGATTGTTGCGGATTTGCCGTTCTTAACAACGTCGATGAGCCTGCCTTCGTGCGCGCCATCATCGCGGACGTGGAAACGATCGTGAGCGTTGGGCCCAAGCGTATCTACGCAACTGGATTCTCCAACGGCGCAATGCTCTCCTATCGTCTCGCATGTGAAATGTCTGATACATTCGCGGCTGTAGCTCCAGTGAGTGGCGCGCTTACGCACAACCCATGCCAGCCTCAGCAGCCAGTCTCCGTCTTGCACGTACATGGAGAGAATGATTCTCTTGTTCCATTTGAAGGAGGGGGCAATTTTGATATTGAGGTTCCGCCGGTAAAAGGCCTTGCCGCATGGGTGAAACTGGATCACTGCAGTGGCGAAGAGCAAGTGGAGCATAATGGGATTTTGACACACACCACCTATGGTATCTGTGCCCCCGGTGTGTCAGTGGAGCTCTATATGATTGATGGCTATGATCATGGCTGGCTTAATACACCTAATGCTCCGATCTCACAGATTGTCTGGGATTTTTTCGCCACACATCCAAAACCGTAATGCTTATTGAGGGAATGACGTTGAATTAATTATGGTCCCCTGCCCTCAAGCGATGAACAAAATAAATCGTCAGCGCAAATAATAACAGCGCATTAAGTTTGATTAGCTTTCTTCAAGTGCATACGCAATAGCCTGCTCCACAGTCATGGCGCGGCCTTCGTCATATGCAACTTCAAATGCAGAGGAACCGATCTTCGCAATGATAGCGGCAATATCACGATCCACATCCGCCTGCTCACCGCGTGGACGCAAGTCGCCGATTTTTTCACGAGTTGCATCTGCCCAGCCGATCAGCCGAGAGGCGTGTTCGGGCTGGTTCTGGTTGCAATGCAGGCTGGCGAGTCCTTCGATTGCAAATGTCACTCCGATCGAGTTGTTGATTTCCTGAAAACTTTGGATGGATATTTCAAAGTGCCTGCGCGCCTGTGCTACATCGCCTTCTTTCAGGGTGGCGTACGCCAGATTGGCATGTGTCCACTGCGTATCAAGGTAATCGCCGCTCATCTCGCCTAACACGATGGATTCTTCATAGTACGTGCGCGCCAGCGGATAATTGCCTTGTGCAAAAGCCAAACGCCCGTAACATTGCAAAACCGACGCCTCACTGCTGGGGTCTCCAAGTTGATGAAAGATCGAGCGCGCTTCTTCCAGGCGTTGGGCAGACTGTAAAAAATCACCTTCCCATATTTCAAGATTCGCCAGTTCTTTTAAAACAAATGCAATACCCGAAAGATGCCCCAACACCCGATACAGTGTTAGGCTTTCCATCAAATAGGTTTTGCCTCTTTCATGATCAGTGGAAAAAGCACCCAAGGCGCCCAGTGCCAGGGCTTGACCGAATATATTGCCCAACTCACGGGAAAACTCCAGGCTTTGTTCAAGCAGTGGAATGCTCCTGCCAAAATCGCTCTGAAATCCAGCGATAACCCCCATGTTCAAAAGACCAAATGCTTCCATATCCTTGTTTGCTAATGTGCGCGCCAATTCTAAGGCTTGGCTGGCAAGGATGTTGGCTTGGGTAAGATCTCTAACTGAAACTGCCATCTGGGTATGCAGCACCAACGCACTAACGCGCAAGGCATCTACTTCCACATGGCGTTCCAATAGTTGCGTCAAGCACCTGTTTGCTTCATTGCGGTCACTGCGCGCCACCCAGAAAAGCCACGAATCAGTCATTAATTGCAGGCCCGCCTTTGCGTCACTTTTGACCGCCCACTCCAAGGCCGCGCGGATGTTATCGAATTCAGCAGACAATTTTTCCCACCAATAGAGTTGATTTGCGCGGTACAGTTCGGGTTCGGCTTGCTGTGCCAGTTTGACAAAATAAGCCAGATGACGCATGCGGATGTTTTCCTCCTCGCCTGCCTCGACAAGTTTTTCGCGCGCGTATTGACGGATCATTTCATGGAAGCGATACCGCCTCTCACTACCCGACTCCTGATTCAGCGCAATAAGCGATTTCTTCACGAGGGAATCCATCAAACCTACAACAGCACCATCGGAGACCGCCTGCGCAGATTCAAGAGTCCAGCCGCCCGCGAATACTGAGAGTTGCCGCATGAGAACGCGTTCCTCCTCTGAAAGCAGAGTCCAACTCCACTCTAAGGAAGCGCGGATGGTCTGTTGGCGCGGCAGGGCGGTGCGGCTTCCGCCTGTCAGCAGGTTGAAACTCGTTTCGAGCTGCTCGGCGATTTCTTTTGTGGAAAGCGAACCGACTTTTGCGGCGGCTAATTCAAGGGCAAGGGGAATGCCGTCGAGATGGGAACAGATTTGGGCCACGAAAGAGGCGTCCTCCATCGTCAGTGAAAAATCCGTTTGGGCGAGTTGGGCGCGTTCCACGAACAATCGCACGGATTCATAATCCTTGAAGTGATCAAGTATGTGTTGAAGGTCTGGCAGTTCAAGCGATGGCACGCGATAGAGCGCCTCACCTGTGATGCCCATCGGCTCACGGCTGGTGGCAAGGATTTTCAAGTTGGGACAATGTTTGAGGAGGGTATCGGTTAATTGAGCGCAGGCATCCAGCAAATGCTCGCAGTTATCGAGGATGAGCAGGGTGGTTTTGGCGCGCAGGAAGTTGAGGAGGATTTCAAGG
>JANMSY010000521.1:0-4619 GCA_031389865.1 Anaerolineales bacterium
GATAGTAATGGAATTTTCGCATTTCCGCGCTGCTGATTATTTCTTTGTTATTACCATCTGCTCTAAACTCACCAATCCACCCAGGAAAAGCCAGCCGAGCATGCTGGATCGGAACCCGTTTAGGCCAAGATTATAGAAAAACGGTAGTACCCAATCCCCCAACATTGCAGCCACAGCCATCCCGGCCAGGCCACCCAAAGTGCCATAAACGTAGGCTTGGGCAAATCCAGTTGGGGCTTGCCCTCGTAAGCGCCAACCCAGCCGACCCACCTCCCACAAGAACCACAAGAAACAGACCAGCCCCAGCAATCCCGTCTGGGCGAGGATGTCTATGTAGTTATTATGCGAGTTGAAACTGACGGCATAGCCCCTGATCGGAAAAAGGGGCGTATACCAATAATAGTTGGCAAAGCCCAACCCCACGAGGGGACTAATTTTGATGATCTGGGCCATGATCAGCCAGGCATCAAAGCGCGTTGAGATGCTGTATTCATCCGTAGAAACAAGTCCCGTCCATAGAAACAAAGCTGACAGGATAACGATCGGAACCAGTGCCAGGCCAGCACGCCAGGAGCGAGCTGCGATAATAGCGGCTATGCAGACAAAGCACGATAGCCAACCTGATTTGTCTGCAAATTTTAGAATAAATAGAACGTAGAGAGTGACCACTACCAGTCCAGCGAGCGCCAGCCGCCAGCCTGAATGCAAATCTCGATTGAAAGCGGCCTGGCTGAAAGCCATCGCCACCAGCCAGACATAAAAAACGGTACCTGCCGGCTGAAATAATTCCCGCGTGGATAGCCCGAACTCTGGTAGTACCGATCGAACAACGACGTACAAGGCGGCAATGACCAGGAACACCCAGGTTATCCTGCTTAACCAGCCCAGGTCGCGCACCCGGTTCGCCGCCAACAGGAAAGTACCAGCCGAAAGCACGATGATAGACAGACCACCCAGTTGGGCGCCCAGCGGCGCATGTAGAGCGAAGCTCAACCAGGGCAATTGACCAACCCCAAACGAGATAAAGGCCATCAGGAGGAAGAACAACAACGGCCATACAGTCCGAGAAGGTGCGAGCTGTATTTCACGCTGGCGGACAATCATGTCCAGCAGCCAAAGGCCAAGTAGCAGGGCCACCAGGATCATAGTTATGTTCAAGCCGCTGGGGCCAAGGAAAGGTACAAACAGCCCGGCCAAAGAGGCGACGATTAGGCCCAGAGACGGCCAGCGCAGGAAGGTCAAAACCAAGCCAATAGCTAAAGGTAGAACAAGGGCCAAAGTCAACTCGCGTTGTGAAGCCACAAACGCCAGGGCGGCAATAAGCAGCAGCTCGCCAACAACGAGCACTGGGCGCAACCGAAGTTGTGAAACGCCTAAAAATGGCTTCATTCCTGGGCTCCCGCCAGTCTAAAACTCACGTAAGCCTTCCACCACTTGCTGGCAAGATTGCTCTTCTCCGCCCGATCCATGAACCAGATATAAGTTAGTAAGAAATAAAACCCGCATTTTTCATCCTCCAGGATTGGACCAACTTTAATCCATTATTTTTAGCTTTTGATAATCGATTTTGTCTGTCGAAGTTTTCGGGAGACCATCCAGAAACGAAAAGAAATCGGGGATCATATAATTCGGTAAATTCCCAGCGCAAAATCGCTTGAGCTCAATGCGAGAAGGATTCTGCCCACTTTTGAAACTCAGAAAAGCTTTAATCTGTACACCAGTCTCATCGTTCGACACAGCGATTACCGCGGTTTCCTTCACATCAGGATGTTTGTATAATCCCGCTTCGATTTCACCCAATTCAACTCTGTATCCTCGTTTCTTGACCATACGATCACGCCGGCTGACGTAGATGTAATTACCATCTTCGTCTTGAACAACGACATCTCCAGTTTTATACCAGCGCTGCCCGGAGGAATCGACGAGAAAAGCATTCGCTGACCTCTCTGGAAGGTTCCAATAACCTTGCATTACACCGAGGCCAGTCGCAATTAATTCTCCCATTTCTCCAATCCCAATCTCCTGACCCTGTTCATCTACGACCTTAATCATGTTCTTGTAATGAGTACAAGCCTCCCCAATCGGGAACGGTTTCGTGTGCTCCTCGGTGAGCGTCGCAGGGATTTCATAATAAGTGCATACGTTGGTCTCGGTTGGTCCATATAGATTGAAATACCTGGGCTTGGGAAGGAGGCTCTTCAGCATCCGAAGATGTTTGATTGGAAAGACTTCACCGGCGAATAACACCAACCGCAGGTCAGAAAATCCATACTGTTCTAACTTTCCATATTGAGCCATAAAACCCAAGATCGAGGGTGTTGAATACCAGATCGTGATCCTTTTATCTGAAATTAGCCGCGCGAGGCGAATCGGATCTTTACCGATTTCTTCCTCTATCAGCACCAATGTCGCTCCATGCTTTATCGAGACGTATATATCCAGGATAGAAAGATCAAAGTGAAACGGTGCATGCGATGAAAAGCGGTCGACCTCACTAGGTTCGAACACTTCCGAACACCAGTCGACGAAGCTGAGCGCGTTCTGGTGAGAGAGCATGACACCCTTTGGCTTGCCTGTGGAGCCGGATGTGTACAGGATGTAAGCAAGATTGTCTGGGGAAAGTTCGAGAGCGGCAGGAAGCGTCGGATGATCTGTATTTGCCCGTTCGAGGGCGCTCTCCAAGTAATTACCACCGCCTATCCCAACGAGGGCAATAAGCGTGGGAAGCGCATGCTGGTTCGCAGCAAATTCTGCAGAAAGTCTTTCCACGAATCCGTTTTCGAGTATGACGCCCTTGACGGTACAGTCGCCAAAAATATAAGCATTTCGGGCCGGGGGAGCGCCTGGATCTACGGGAACATACACCGCACCTGCTTTTAGAATGCCAAAGATGGAAGCCACTGCATCGATCGATTTCCGCAAATAAATCCCTACCCGGTCGCCTGGACCAATTCCCAGGTGGATAAGTCTATCTCTGAGTCGATCGGAAAGCAGGTCAAGATCGTGATATGTGATTGCACTGTCATCACCCTCTTCAACCGCAATCCGGTCAGGGTATTTTTGAGCGGATAGGACGAGCAATTGATGTAGAGTTTGCTGATTATTCATGATTTCATCAATTAAATTGAGTGTCTGAAGTCCCCACTCCTCATCTCAACTGCTTCAATCGCGCCTCCGTTATCACCCAGACGTGGATGACCGGCGCGTGAACGTCGGCGCAAATGTCAAATTTTGGTCCTGCTTCGCTGGGCTCGGTTAAGCGGGTTGGGTGCTGTCCAGGGAGTGCAGCGCCTCGGGAACCTGATAGCGCAGATCCAAGATTTCATCGAGAAAGATGATGATGCTGCCAAGAAGACGCCGGACCCCCGGTTAGTTGCCCTGGTTACAGTCTCTAAAAGGAAGTGCATAATTAGGAGGCTGGCAAAGACCAACCCCAATTAGCGGAATAGGGATCGAACCAGGGCAAAAAGCCGTTGGGAGCGAAGATGCCCTTCAATTGGTTTAGAAAAGAGTATAGATGAAAGGCCCAACGCCTGAGGCGGAGGCAAAAATCAAGAGCAATCCAAAGAGTAACAGAACCGCGACCATTGGGATTAGCCACCACAATTTGCGCTTCCACAAAAATGCCAATAATTCATTAACCACTCCGAAGTTAGAGGTCATACTGCGAATGAATTTTTTCATCCTAACCATTCCTTTCTATTCATCATTATTCTTACTCCAATAGCAATCAACCGGAATATTACCGGAAACTCCCTCAACCAAAATCCTACTTCCTAACAACAAAATCGCCTACATATATTGTATCTATATCGCTATTTCCAAATGTGTTCAGCGCATTTCCAGGTGTGGTGACGATGGGTTCACCCCGCAAGTTGAAGCTGGTATTCAATAAAACGGGTATCCCAGTCGCCTGGCCGAATAGTTCTATGGCACGGTAATACAGTGGGTTGCTTTCACGACGCACGGTTTGTACGCGGCCGGTACCGCCTTCATGTGTTACCGCCTGCATTTGATCACCACGCCCGTCCTTAGTAGGACAGACCATCAACATATATCGCAGAGAAAAATTACGAGCAGGATCCCCTATGCCATCATAAAATTCGCTGGCACGCTCCTCCAAAATTACTGGTGCAAAGGGGCGGAAGGGTTCACGAAACTTGATGCGGGCATTGACAATATTCTTCATCTCCGCACTGCGAGGATCGGCCAGGATCGATCGATTTCCCAGTGCGCGGGGTCCCCACTCAAAGCGACCTTGATGGAGTCCAATCACCTTGCCTGCCAGCATATCATCTACCATCATCTGGGCCCTGCACTCGGGATCCTCGACGAGTTGGTAGGAGCGGCCGGTAGCTTCAATGGCAGTTCTCGTTTCCTCGGGTGAGTAGGCCTGTCCCCAATATGCATGTTCCATGACAAACTTTCTGGGTTTGCCCAGCAGGACGTGGTAAACATATAGCGCCGCTCCCAGCGCACCACCAGAATCGCCAGCCGCGGGTTGGATATAGAGATCCTCTATAGGCGTTTCCCGTAGAATTCGCCCGTTGGCAACCGAGTTTAGAGCTACGCCGCCGGCCATGCACAACTTCTTTAGCCCAGTACGCCGGTAAGCGTAA
>JANMSY010000702.1:0-8875 GCA_031389865.1 Anaerolineales bacterium
GGGAAGTATAAGCTGGATGGGCAACGTGGGCATCAGGTTGTTTGCACCTACTGGCGGAGATTATAAAAACGTCCCACTATTGCCACTGATCTTGATATCTGAAGAAACCGCGATGATCGAACCAGTTAACTCATTGCTTGAATTTCCGGTAATTTTAAGCTCAGAAGTGTTCCCGTATGGCATATAGATCAGGACGTTTTTATAATCTCCGCCAGTAGGTGCAAACAACCTGATGCCCACGTTGCCCATCCAGCTTATACTTCCCGTGGATGCAAAGAAAGTAACGTTATTACAGTAGACCGTGCTATTTCCATTAAAGCGCATTCCAGTTCCACCGTTAATATGCACCAGCATGTCATTGCACGTAAGTGAGCTGGTCCCGCTGGTTGTGAATTCGCCGTTCGTGATCAGGAACCTGACATCATTGGCTATGATGTCGGCAGTACCACCAAGGCGGACGTTCCCTCCGAAACAATAATTGCCCGGGTTAAAGTGAATATCTCCTGTATGGTTCAAGTTATCTCCGCTTGGATAATTACCCGGAGAATATGTATATGTATTTGTGGTTGCGTCAAAACTTCGGGAACCATTGCCAGAACAGGTGATGGAGGGGGTCGGAAGGTTGATTATGGGTGGGTAAGGCACCGCGCTAGTCTGTTGGACAGGGTTAAGCTGGTTGTTTCCGGCGCCACTACAGTATGTACCACTTACAAATTCGAATGCAGTATCCACCGTATAGCTGCCGGATGCGCCATTTATCCTTGTGCCACAGTTATTCCGTGAATTGTTAAACACGCCGCTGTTATTCACATCCAGATGTACAACACCATTTCCTCCTATTGTCGAATCCCCGTCAGGCTTAAGGGCCGCTAAAGCAGCACCGTTGAGTAGAGGGGAAGGAAGTCCGGACTTTGCACGCGCAATAGCTGTGAGTACACTGGTGACGTGTGTCCGACCGAGGACCCGCGCAAAGGTGGTTGGGATGGTTGACTGAATTTTGACTTGAATATATTCAGATTTAACGGCTCCGCCTGGCAGGCCCTCACAGGGAGGCGTCAGATTTGACTCACTGCACAGATGAACCTCAACGGTGCTATCTGCATCATTGGCATAACCATTGCTGGCAGCACGATCCAGACCCGCGGCCACGGTAGCTGTGTTGACAGCAGCCGTATCCGGATTACTCGATGCTCGTATTCTTGCCAGGGCGGCAGCAAGGGCGGAAGTATCCGCAGTATTTTGTGCATGGCGCCGATCAGAAAACACCCTGCTGCCATCGATCGCAAGCGCACTGAAGCCAAATAGGCCCACGGCAGCAAGTGCTATGAGAATTAAAGCCTGTCCCCTTTCACGTGATTTGTGTTTCATAGTTAAACCTCTTTTGAATTGCTCACGAGCGTACCTAGTGACTCTTACTTCTATTTTATTCATCCCACATTAATATCTAGTTACAATTGTAACACCCATAAGTACTAGCTTTTTGAGATACAATTCGTCTTCTTTTGTGCTGCGAAACTTTTAGAAAAGGACCTTGTCAGGACACTACTTTTACAAAAAGCGATATGCTGTGTTTTGCGTGTCGCTTTTTGTATTTTTCTCTCTACTTTTGCGAGATTCGTCTGATGGATGCTGCAATTTGATCAAGATCATCAGCTTGATAAATAATGTGTCAGTGATGAGGAATTCACCCTTTTATTCAACGGTTACCGATTTTGCAAGGTTTCTTGGCTGGTCCACATCCAGCCCGCGCAGGGCAGCAATGTGATAGGCAAGCAACTGCAAAGGAAGCACCGTGACAATGGGAGACAGCATCCACGGCGTCTCGGGTACCCAGAGAATATGATCGGCCATTCCCTGCACTACTTCATCACCATCAGTTGCCACGGCTATAACAATGCCACCGCGCGCCTTTGCCTGCTGAATTTGCGAGATCATTTTTTCATGCCAGGGATCTTTCGGTGCAAGACATAAGACCGGCATTTGTTCATCGATCAAAGCAATGGGACCGTGTTTCATCTCTCCCGCCGGATACCCCTCGGCATGGATATACGAGATTTCCTTGAGCTTCAATGCACCTTCATACGCGATTGGCATATTGATGCCGCGTCCCAGGTACAGGCAGTGGTGGACATCCTTGAATACATGCGCAACTGATTCCACGTCGCTATCACGATCCAACGTGCGGCCCACCAGATCGGGAACAAGCCGAAGGTCAGAGACAAGCGATTTGCGGGTCTTTTCGTCGATGGTGCCGCGCAGATCGGCCAGCAGGATCGCCAGCATGTACTGGTCAACCAGTGGGGCGGTAAAAGCTTTTGTGGAGGCCACGCCAATCTCGGGCCCAGTCTGCATCGAGATGAATCCATCTGCGACACGTATTGCCTGAGATCCGATGGCGTTGACAATACTCCAGACGACCGCGCCCTTCCGCCTTCCCTCCTCCATCGCGGCGAGCGTGTCTGCTGTTTCACCGGATTGCGAAATGGCAAGAACAATCGTCCTGTCATTCAGGATCGGGTCACTGTAACGGAACTCGGACGCGATCACCACTTCCACCGGTATTCGCGCGATCTTCTCGATTAAATATTTACCAACCATCCCCGCGTATGCAGCTGTGCCGCACGCGGTGATGTAAATTCTGTCGATCTTTTTCGCGAGTTCTTCAGTCAGGTTCAAATCAGGTAGACGAATTTTGCCATTTGCAAAATCCACGCGGCCCGCCAGCGTGTCTGTCAGGGCGCGCACCTGCTCGTGGATTTCCTTTTGCATGAAATGGCGGTATTCGCCTTTCTCTGCGGCAACCGGATCCCATGAAACTTTATGCACCTGTGGTTTTATCTTCGCGCCATCGAGTGTTTCGATCGTCACTGTGTTGCGCGTCACCACCGCCATCTGTCGCGACTCCAAAAAGATCACATCGCGCGTGTGTTCCATGATCGCGGGAGTATCGCTGGCGATAAAATTTTCGCCCTCGCCAAGGCCCAGCACAACGCCGCCGGCGTTGCCAATGCGCGCTGTCACGATCTTATCCGGCTCATCAGCAGACATGAGCACGACAACATTTGCACCCTGAATTTGGTTGAACGTTTTTCGCGCGGCTTCCACCAACCCGATTCCGGTGGCCAGGTAGTGTTCAACAAGATGCACAATGGTCTCGGTGTCGGTATCAGACTGGAATTCCACACCCTCCGCCATTAACTCATCCTTCAACTCAAGGAAGTTTTCCACGATGCCGTTCTGCACGACGACGACCCGCTTCGTCTGCCCGAGATGCGGATGCGCGTTGCGCGCGTTGGGCGCGCCATGAGTTGCCCAGCGCGTATGACCGATGCCCGGCGCGCCGTTGATGGGGGATTTGTTGACCAGATCAATTAATTGGGATAACTTACCCGCGTCTTTCCGGACGTCGAGCTGGTCGCCGTTTAATACAGCAAGCCCAGCTGAGTCGTAGCCGCGGTACTCAAGCCGCTTCAAGCCATTGAGAATTATCGATGTCGCGTCACGCGGCCCGATATAACCAACGATTCCACACATGGGGGAGCCTCCGAATAGAAGTGTCAGATGTCAAATCTCAGATGTCACGTATGGCGACACCGGAAACCTGGCACTGCATGTTTATGCCACTCTTTGCATCTCTGGCCGCGTGATTACTCCCGCGGTGTTAACGCAAAGTTGTATTTCGGAGGGAAAGATGGTACGGGTGATGGCGCACCCGAAGGGCTTCCGCTGATCTATCGATTTTCCTACCCTCATCCCTGGCTCTCTTATAAGAAGGGGGATGAAGTAGTTAGCTCCATCTGTGCGATGGAGAACCCTTTTCCTCGTCATCCTTCGTTTTGAAGGATCATGCGCTTCCTTTCCCGGGACGCCGCTTACCTTATAACGTGGGCAGAATTTTCTGCTTTCGTTGGCGGCACAATGTAACTGGTCAGTTCACCTCCTTGACGAAAAATATGCGAACGTGATTATATCTGATTAAACGGGTACCAGGCTGATGATCCCACTGGTCCGTTCGCTTTGCAGCCTTATTCTGAAAATTGCACTTCGGGCATGGTCAGCGAGTCGTAATTTTGAGCGTCATCATAGACAATCCTCATATTACTCGAGCCATCGGCTTCGATGGTGTATCCAATGATCTGGCTGTGGAAGCCACTGCCTGAGTCCATGCCCTTGAAGATGACGGGGGAACCAGGTGCAAGAATTGTCCCTTTGATCGAGGAGCCAGAACCTCCATTGAGCACAACTTTGTTGTGGTTTTCCATGGGCACGTAAATGAGCAGACCAGCATTTTCACCAGTGTTTGGCGCGTCCAGCACGATTTTCACATTGCTGCCAAAACGGATCTCGCCATCATTAACTTTGAATACAACATTACTCCCTTCAAGGTCATTTTTGATGTCCATGCCGTCGTCTAAACAGTAGATACCAGAATCGAGATGCGTGACTCCGTCAGGAGGGAATTCATCCCCCCAATTCCCGGAGCTCATGGATGAACCATCTTCACTGACTTGTGCAATTTTGTCGCCGCATCCAAATTCCGGCATGAAGAAGGGCGGCGGGTAGCCTATGGGTGCTGCGCCAACCGTCACACCAGGTGTGAGCAGGGTTGGTTTTTGGATGGATGCGCCTCCGACTACGTCAATGAAATATCCATTTTCGAGGCGTATACTGCCGCTGCCGTTCTGGAAAAGAGCGCACGTCTTGTTATTTGAGTTAATGAATACACCGCCCCCGCTAACATCAAGCGTCGCCTCACCATGCACCCAGAAGGACCTTTTGTTGTTACAGTCACTGGTTGGGGCGAGGCTGATGATGGCAGATCCGTTTAGCAGTTCCTTGATCTCGGGCATCTTGGTGCGGGCGGTGGCTTCTACAATATTGGTGAGCTCATTTCTCCCAATGACCCGCGCAAAGTATGTAGGCACATGCGAAGTGATGGTGACCTGTATGTAATCGACATCACCCGTGTATGGACCGTTGCTGGGTGGACTATATAGCACAACCGTGTTATTCACACCATCGTTGTTATACCCATTCTGGGCGGCAGATGCCATCGCTGCGCCCGTCCAATCGGGGTCACCGCGAACGCGTGCCAGTGCAGAAGCCAGCACTGCTGAATCTGCTGCATTCTGTGCGTTTCTGCGGTCCAGGAACGCATTACCACCATCCACAACCAGGCCGACCATTCCTGCCAGACCGACGATGGAGAGGACGATGATAATGAGTATCTGTCCACGTTCCGAGTTATTTCTTCTCATTATGGTTCTCTTTTGATTCTATCCTATAAATTAATTCAGGGAGTGCCTCTATTTTGTATAGTAGACACTCCCTGAATGGTGAGGGCAGGAGATTTTACTGATTTACTTCTATATAGGGCTGGATGAGCGCCTCATAGTTACGTTCATCATTGTAGTGAATGCTGGTCGCGGAAGCACCCGATAAATCCACTTTATAGCCAATGATTTGACCTTCGATGCCACTGTCACCCGTTCCATCGATGTTTATCTCAGCACAGGGAGCCAGGATTGTGCCAACAATGGTTGAGTCTGAATTTCCGTTCAGAGTGATGGTTGAGCAGTTTGTGGAGCTTGGCATATATAGTAACAAGTCGCTAAAACCTCCTTCGTTAGGTGCTTCTAAATGAACGGTTGCACCACCATTCCAGGAGACAACCCCTTCGTCCATACGGATGACGACACCATAGCCTGTTAAGCTGTCACCGCCATTGATGCGAAAATCACCATCGACACAGAAAATACCGGACTCCAGGGTGTCTACTCCAGCTGGCGGGAATTTTCCCGTCCAATAGCCCGGACTCAACGTATTCCCTGACT
The DNA here is from genome assembly GCA_031389865.1 of Anaerolineales bacterium. Classification (GTDB taxonomy): domain Bacteria; phylum Chloroflexota; class Anaerolineae; order Anaerolineales; family Villigracilaceae; genus Defluviilinea. Next base: position 5,835 of record JANMSY010000702.1, read on the forward strand.
TGACCGCATTTCCGCTGCACTGGGGGTTTGGTTCAGCGATTTTTGGCGGAGGGCTGCATCCCACCTTGATCGATGGCACATCCAGTGCAGTGGGCTTATAGTCAATGCCGCCCACTGCACAAAGCGATGGCGCAGTAAGTTGCGCGGCACCGCTGTTATTGAAGAAGGCGGCAGTAGGGCAGTCCGACATCACAAAGATTCCTCCACCGCTAATCGTGGTGTCAGCATTTCCCTGATAGGTCACTGCCTTACAATCGTGAGGAGCGAGTCCTACAACTGCATTTCCAAAAAACATTTCATCATAATCACTGGGTGTGGCACGTGCAACGGCATCGACGCGGTTGATCACTTCCGCTCTGCCGATGATCCTCGCAAAATACGTTTTCACGTGTGACGTGATCTTGACCTGAATATACTCGGTAGGATCAGCTCCTGCAGGCAGAGCTGTACACGTGGCTGCTACGTTATCACATAAATATACTTCAACAATGTTTGTTGTACCATTGTTGTTATATCCATTGCTTGTTGTCCGGCCGATCGCGGCAGTGGTATAGGATTGACCTCGCGTTTTTGCCAAAGCCGCCGCCAGGGCAGAGGTGTCTGCTGCATTCTGGGCGTGACGGCGATCTGAAAAAACGATACTGCCGTCAATGGCAAGCGCCGCAAAGCCAAACAGGCCAACTGCAGCCAGGACAATCATAATCAGTGCCTGTCCCCGTTCTGTTGCGTCAATGCGTTTTGTCATGTTTCTCTCCTATCTATAGCTAGCACACTGGTCGGAGTATGGTGTCTGTTACGCTGGCATTCAGAGGAATGGTGTTACCGACAATTGCTGACATGAATGGCATGAAAACCGTGTGATTAAAGGTGAGGCTTACTGTTATCGCGTTTCCTTCGCATCGTGCACCGGAAAATGTAATTACCGGAGTGATCGTGGTAAGGTCAATGGGCGAATTTGATGCTCCACGAACACGAGCAATAATCGCCGGTTCACTGAGCACCTCCGGGTACATTGAGCCATACAGGGCGCCTTCCTGGGCAGCGTCACGTAATTGCACAAATTGAAAGAAGGCTATGCCGAATTCAACGGCTCCCGATAACAGGTAAAGCAGAATTAGGAGGCTGATGGATAGTTCAACAAGGCTTTGGCCACGTTCACTGTTTCGCTTTTTCATAGTCTTCCCTGTTTCCTCATATGATTACGGTTTTCTGGAATCGACCGGGTTGTTCTCGCAACCGGGCGTTAAAAAATTGATCAGGATGTTTTCAGTGGGATCCGGGTTGTCGTAGGATTGATGGAACGTGAATGAGATGGTTGTAGTTACTGGTCCTGCAGGGATGATTGCTGTCGTGGGGATCGTGTACGTTGATCGATTCCCAATGTCTCCAGTCCAGAACGGCACCGCTCCAATGCTTGCACCCAGTAGCCTCAAGGTCTTATCATTGCCAGTCTGATGACCTTTATCATTATTCCATGTAACCGTCACATCTCTCATCACCAGGGTAAAACTGTATGGGTTGGTAATCGTCATGCTCATTACATTGCCTGATCTTGTGATTGAGCCATGAGTGACCGAACTGCAGCTTGACACCGGTGAAGGAATGGTGGTTGGTGTGAATGGGGGTGTCGGTGTAAGTGTGATGGTAGGTGTAAGGGTTGGTGTTGAAGTCTTGGTCGGGGTGGAGGTCGCTTGCACCGTGGGGGTCAAAGTCGCCGTAGGCGTATTTGAAGGCGTGTTGGTAGGTGAAGGGGAGGGAGTATTTGTGAAGGTCGGTGTGCTTGCCTGCCACGTGACCGGAGGAGCAGTGACGGCAATGGAAACACTGACGAGGATGGTTCGTGCACTTTCTCCCACTATCGGATTGGGAGGCGTGTTGGTTGTGCTCCGTGTGATGAAAGGTACGATTTTTGGAACAATGGGGATGAAATCGCCATCGATATTTACAAGAATACGCGTGGTATTTGCTGCCGAGGGTATGACGCTAGTATCTACGGCTCCATCACAGGTGTCAAATATAGCTGTGCCGGGACCACTGTCGTATTGGATCACAACATCAGCACTCGTATGATCAAAAGCACTTAAGAAATCTGCTCTGTTCGCTGACTGCCGGATGGCATCACATTCCTGATAACGAGGGAAGCCACTTGGCCCACTTCCCGTTGCCGAGCCATAACGGGCGGCCTGGCGGCTGGCCGTCACAACGGTGGAGTAAATGAAGAGAAACCTGCCTGCTTCCAGAATGCCATATAGTAATAAAAGCAAAACAGGCAGGGCGATGGCGAACTCAACCATTGCCTGTGCCGAATTCTTTTTTGCGAAACGTTTATTTGTTCTCATGATAAAAATCCTGACTCCTGGTAATCCTAATTCTTAGTGTAATAGGCACGTGGATGAGTCCAATGCGACATTCGTACTAAAATCCACCCAACACTTATGCAAATTATAAAAACAGCAGATAAAAGGCGCTGATAATAAAATAGGGACCGTAGGGTATGAATGTCATGAGCGCTTCGCTGGAATAGCGGCGCCTTATCACCAAACCGAGGATGAAAAGAATACTAACGAAACCTCCCAGGATAACTCCCCGTGCCAGGGCAGTGACTATAAAATCCCATCCAAGCATCAAACCGAGCACTCCGGCAAGATAAACATCACCGCCGCCGAGCGCCTCTTCTTCGTCATCAGCCTGGCCCGCCGCCTGCATCCTCCGAGCCCGATAACGCGCAACAAATGTGCCCAGTTGATAAAGAAGGAACATCACACCGAAGCCAAACAATCCACCAAGGAGAGACATTCCCATCCCAATCAGGATTCCGTTGTCATCGATACAACTATGAATGGATGTTCCAACGATCAATCCCAGCACCGCGCCGAACAGACTGGTCGGATGCAGGATCAGGCGATGCTCCAGATCGATAACGACAATGATTCCAAAGTAGATCAGAACGACCATGCCGAGGGGAATCCCCAGCGCCTTTGATGGGATCAGCCAAAAATACACGAAAGCAACAGTGGTGGAAATCTGCACCAGCCATGTCC
>JANMSY010000542.1:0-1574 GCA_031389865.1 Anaerolineales bacterium
CCTGGCTGACCTTGAGAACGCGCGCCGCGGTGCCCGTGTGTGGGGCAAATCAAAACGCTTATGGCAATACGTCTCTTCACAGGGAGCAGAGCAGACACGCAAGGCACTGGGACTCGATGAGCGTCCCGTTGTTTTGCTGGCTGCGAATGTGCTGGGAGACAGCCTCACACTGGGACGCAACATCTTCGCCGAGTCGATGAGCGAATGGATCACGGAGACTGTTCAATACTTTGCGAAAAGAATGGATGTGCAGCTCGTTGTCCGTATCCATCCCGGAGAAAAGATTGTCCCGCAGGTGAAATCCATGGGAACGGTTGTCCGCGAAGCGTTGCCCGAAATCCCAAGCCATATCCACTTGATCGGCGCGCTGGATAATGTCAACACGTATGATTTGATCGGGATCGCGGATTTGGGGCTGGCTTATACAACGACAGTGGGTGTTGAAACAGCAATGAACGGCATCCCTGTCATTTCGTGCGGCGAAACACATTACCGCAAACGCGGCTTCACCTTTGACCCAAATTCCTGGGATGAATATTTTGCCACCCTTGAAAAAGTTTTATCTGACCTGCCCGCTCACCGCCTCACGGAAGAGCAGACTGCCAAAGCGTGGAATTATGCCTATCGTTTCTTCTTCGAATACCCGCGTCCCTTCCCGTGGCGTTTGATGAATTTCTGGGATGATCTTGAAGTTTGGCCTGTGGAGAAAGTGTTAAGCGGCGCAGGCATGAAGCAATTCGAAGAGACGTTCAAGATTTTGGTAGGCGAACCTTTTACGTGGAAAGACTAAGGAATGTCATCCTCCCGAAGGACACACCGCATGATTTGCTTAGCAAATCACGGTGGGTGTAGGTGTCGGGACGATGCCGTCTCGCACCGACGTGCTCGCAGCACGAACGGTGTGAGCGAAGCGAAGGATCTCCAACTCGATTAGGAGACTCTTCGGTGCTTGCAGCGGCTCAGAGTGACATGAACACAAACATGATGGACAATACCAAACAACAAGTCCGCGAGTTTTATGATCAGATCGGCTGGTCGCAGTCCGGTGACGGGTTATATCAGAACGCCCGTTACGAAGATCTGCGTCCTGTTTCGCGCGAGTACATCCACAAATGTCACATGCGCGTGAATAGACATCTCGCTCCCAAAGGTGACATCCTGCTCGATGCAGGTTCCGGTCCCGTGCAGTGGCCCGAATATCTGACCTATTCCGAAAATTATCGCTATCGCCTGTGCGCGGATATTTCCATCACGGCGTTAAGAGAAGCGCGCACACGACTCGGCGATAAGGGCTTATTTGTAGTCGCTGATATTGCCAACCTGCCATTCAAGCCTGAAGTATTCGACGGCGTAGTCTCGATGCATACGATCCACCACCTGGCCCTCACAGAACACAAGCATGCCTATCTTGAACTGAACCGTGTTTTAAAAACAGAAAAATCGGCTGTCGTGATTAACGGCTGGCATAATCCGCTTTTGATGCGCATGGCCGAACCGTTCATCGGGCTGGCCCGTCTCTTTAGCGGACGCTCCGCCAAGAAGAAGAAGGTCTGGAGCGGAGAGGAAGATCAGAC
>JANMSY010000589.1:0-2705 GCA_031389865.1 Anaerolineales bacterium
CACCGAGTCTTCTTCAGTTAAACCATCGAAAACCTGGTAACTATAGCCTACACATCCACCGTTGCTGTTTTTTGTAAAGTAGTGACACAATTCACCATCAAATCCAACGCTCACAATCCCAGTTCCTTGGTAACCAATGAACTGGGATTGTGAGCGTTGGATTTGCGGGTGAATTGTGTCACTACTTTACAAAAAACAGCAACGGTGGATGTGTAGGCTATAGTTACCAGGTTTTCGATGGTTTAACTGAAGAAGACTCGGTGAGCAAACTCCTCAATCGTCAATTTGTGCCGATCGTCGCATTATTTATCGAGGAAAATTTTCTCGTCAAGTATGGGGGGCATCCTGCTGTGCAAACATTTCTTGCTCACCCGGAGAAGGAAGGTTGGAAGTTGGTCTCTTTGGAGAATAGTTCGGCTGGGAGATGGCGGGTTTATGTGAATGTGCTCAAGCTAAATGAAATAGTCCCCGGGCTACCAATCACGCTTTCAGACGAATGAAATATTTGCAAGGATTGGAATGCAAGTTCATTGAAAAACATAATGAAAAATAGATCGTTTTGTCCATCTAGACTTTTCTTAATCAGAAGAAGTTGAGGAACATTACATGATTATTTACATTGCATCCTACCCGCGGAGCGGGAATTTTTGGCTGCAAAATTTGCTTGGAAATCAATTTAAAAGGTTGACAACAAATATACACGAAGGGATAAACAGGCCAAATATGCTTGAGCAATGGATAAATGTCAACAAGAGATATTATGACATCGATGTGTATCCCTTGGAAGATAATGATGCTACCAAATATGGCAAATTATCCAGCTGGATGGTAGGCTATAAATCTCCCGCCGAAGCCCAGCCGCACAAAGGCATACTTCCAGGCTGCCTGGAATTACTGAATGATGTGGAGATTAGGAACATTCTTGCTAACGACGAGGAATGCTATTTCCTAAAAACTCATTTTTATCCTTATTCCGAGTACCTTGATGGCGAATATGTTATTCAAATTGTTCGCAACCCTGGTGCATGTCTGTGGTCCTATTACAATTTCAAGAGAGACATGATGAAGAAACAGGATGTGGATTTAACTAGTTTGATTCAGAGCGACTCTGATTATGGCAGTTGGAGCGAGTATCACCTTGAGTGGATGGAAGCTGCCAGAAAATTAGGTTCCCGTTACTTATCGATGCATTATGAGCATCTTTTTGGAAGGGAACTCGAATATTGTGAGAGACTTCAATCCTTCCTGGATTTGTATGTCGCATCTACTGAGCTACGATCTTTTGATTTTTATCACGAATTACGTCCTGCCCTGACACGTGAAGGCAAAGCAGGCGGTTGGGAAAAAAATTATTCCAAGGACCAGCTAAAATTATTATGGAACACCCAGCATGATATGATGACCCGTTTTGGTTATCAGGAGCCAAATTATGATTTAGGTATGGATGAGGCCCATAATTAATTTGATAAGGGAATTTTCGTTGGCATCTTGAGTTATAGATCTGGAACACAGATATTGAAAAGTGCATGAGAATATGAATTGACAAACACCCCCCCGACGGTATTTCATATCACGCATTGGAAGGCAGGTTCTCAGTGGGTGGCGGAAATCTTGAAACGATGCGCCCCGGAGCGCTTTGTGCGGTGGAAAATTGCCGATCCGCGCGCCGTGCGAGGTTATGGCATGCCACGCTTTTACATGGAACCACTGAGACGCGGCAATGTTTATGGAACAGTATATTTACATCGTGACAGATTTCAAGATGTTGTTTACGGTCTTTTCTGGCGATCAAAAAACTGGACTTTTTTTTACCCCGGTAGAATATTTAGCAATTGGTGGAATTATGGAATTAGAATGAGCCCCTGCCGCCCCTTCGTGGTAATCCGCGATTTGAGAGATACCTTGATTTCTTTCTACTTCAGCACAAAAAAAAGTCATGAAATCGTCGTGGACCGTTTAGCCCAAATACGGCGTACGCTGGATAGCTCAATTGAGGAAGATGGAATAATATACTTAATCGGTCAGGTATTGCCAGCTAGTGCCAGAATACAGGACTCGTGGATTGGCGCGCCAGCTGCATTGTTATTGCGTTATGAAGATATTCTGGGCAATGAATATGCCTTTTTTGAGCAGTTAGTGGACTACTGCCAGATCAATATCAGTCGCGAACATCTGCAGGATATCATTCGTTACAATACCTTCGAAGTTGCTACAGGACGTAAGCGAGGTGAACAGGACGTAAATGCTCATTTACGCAAGGGCATTGTGGGCGATTGGCGCAATTATTTCAGTGAAAGGGTGAAAGCTGAATTTAAAAAACAGTATGGTAAACTCCTTATTGATACTGGCTATGAAAAAGATTTAGATTGGTAGCCATATCCATAAATTTGGGGTTTTCGTTATTATTTATCTAAACGCAGTTTCGATGTAACGAGAGAAGATATGACTCCTTTGCCAGATGGCTGTCTTGGAAACAGGTATGTGCTTTCAGAAGGAAACGCAGAACCTAAATAGGTGGGAGAGATCTGGGCGAAATGCCTGGCTAAGAACGTGGCTCAATATTAATAAGGGAATTTTCGTTGGCACTTGAGTTATAGATCTGGAACACAGATATTGAAAAGTGCATGAGAATATGAATTGACAAACATCCCCCCGACGGTATTTCATATCACGCATTGGAAGGCAGGTTCTCAGTGGGTGGCGGA
>JANMSY010000598.1:0-10260 GCA_031389865.1 Anaerolineales bacterium
GTATGGCGAAGGTGCTGGGGGTGAGTCGTACTACTCTCTGGCGCAAATTTAGGTCGTATGGCATAGACCCCGGAGAATATCGTTGACATAATTAATAAACGTAGCCGGCCGCTGTGGGGTATGAATCAACAGAAAAATTGCAATTCCATTAAAGCGATGTTCCATTTTGAAGCACCACATACCCAAAAAGTGTTTCATTTAAGTACACTTTTCACGAGTTGCTTGACTTTTCTTTTGCACCTCCATAGAATGAATGAGTAGGTTTCTTCACAAACACCATCGCGGAGTCCCACGTTGCCGGTAAATGGTTTTGCTTTGATGAAAAACAATGCTGCATTGCCAGAACATCCTGCCGTGTTCATCTTATATTATTTGTGTACTGACCGCCGAAAAGAATCTTTTCGGCGGTTTTATTTTCCATACAGCCTCTATGTTTATGTGAGGATCATATACGAAAAGGAGGTGCTCACTTACACGCATGCATGGTACGACAAGGTTGCATTTCGGTCCAAATTGTTCAAAATCAAACACAAATAGGAGATGAACCATGCTAGGAAAATTGATTGGCGAAGTATTTGGGACCTTCATCCTCATCCTGTTGGGTGATGGTGTGGTTGCGAACGTGGGTCTGGCGCCCCGTCTTGCTGCTCCCGGCTACGATTGGAACACGATCACCTTCGGATGGGCGTTTGCGGTGATCATTGCCGTGTACGTGTCCGCTGGCGTTTCAGGTGCACACCTGAATCCTGCGGTGACGATTGCCTTGGCTTTCAAACGCGGCTTCCCCTGGAAGGATGTAGCTCCCTACATTCTTGCACAGGTGGTCGGCGCGTTCCTCGGCGCTCTTGGCGTTTACCTGGTCTACATGGATGGTCTTAAAGGCGCAGGCATGCCGAATGTATGGAGCACCGGTCCCGGATCCGTATTTGGAACAGCCTTCTGGGGTGGTGTGGGTGCAACGTCCACGGGCGGCTACAGCTACCTGAATGCCATCGTCGCAGAAATCTTCGGTACAGCAGTGCTGCTCTGGGGCATCCTGGCCAGCGGTGATTCCAAGAATACCGGCCTGATGCACAACATGGGCCCATTCCTGGTGGGTGGTACGGTTTTGGCAGTTGGTTTGAGCCTGGGTGGCCCCAGCGGTTACGCCATCAATCCCGCCCGTGACTTTGGACCTCGCCTGTTTGGAGTGCTTGCTGGCACGCAGGGCCTCTTTACAGATCTCTACTGGTTGATCCCGATTGTGGCACCGATTGTCGGTGCTGTCATTGGTATCTACCTGTATGACATGCTGGTGGCCGCGAACCTGCCCAAACCCGAGCCGATGGGCGCAAAGACCCAGGGCGCCGCAGCGGACGACTAACCTATCCATCACGTTAATAGGTTTGACGCCAACCTTGAATGGCAACGGAAGGTGATCGAATGAAAAAATTGATCAATAAGCCTGAAAACGTGGTCCGGGAATCATTGGAGGGCATTGTCTATGCCCACTCGGACCTGGTGAAGGTGCACTACGATCCGAATTTCATCGTACGCGCCGACGCGCCCGTCATGGGCAAAGTAGGTGTCCTTTCCGGTGGAGGCTCAGGTCACGAACCCATGCACGGCGGTTTCGTGGGGATGGGCATGCTTGATGCTGCCTGTCCGGGAGCGGTCTTTACCTCCCCGACCCCCGATCAGATGCTGGAGGCTACCAAAGCTGTCAATGGTGGTGCAGGTGTGCTTCATATTGTAAAGAACTACACTGGCGATATCATGAACTTTGAAATGGCCGCCGAACTGGCTCGTGCGGAAGGGATTGAAGTCGAAGCGGTCGTGACGGATGACGATGTGGCAGTGAAGGATAGCCTCTATACCGCTGGCCGTCGTGGCGTGGGTGTCACTGTGCTTGCCGAGAAACTTTGCGGCGCGGCCGCCGAAGAGAGATCTTCGCTCAAGGATGTGGCCGAGATCTGCCGCAAGGCCAAGAACCTGGGACGCAGTATGGGCATGGCACTTACATCCTGCACTGTTCCTCACGTGGGGAAACCCACCTTTGAGCTGCCTGATGACCAGATGGAAATTGGCATTGGCATTCACGGTGAACCTGGCCGCATGCGCCTGGATCTGAAGCCTGCCGATGAGATCGTCGAAATGCTGATGGAGCCCATCATTAACGACATTCCCTATAAGAGTGGCGATGAGGTGCTTCTGTTTGTAAATGGTCTGGGTGGAACCCCGCTGGTCGAACTCTATATCATTTACCGCAAGGCTTTTGAGATCGCAGAAAAGCATGGCATTAAGGTCGTACGTAACCTGATCGGACCCTACATCACCAGCCTTGAAATGGCAGGTGTATCCATTACCATGCTCAAGATGGATGATGAGATGCTTCGGTTGTGGGATGCTCCGGTGAAGACCCCCGCTTTGCGCTGGGGAGTGTAGGATTTCTGAATTGCAGCAAGCCAGAGTGGTCTTCCCATCACCCTGGCATGGGCCAACGGAGTTGGTATGTCTATTGCGCGTGATGATGCACTGAATTGGATCAAAGCGATCGCCGTCGTTATCGGCGAAAACAGCGCCCATCTGACACAACTGGACGCGGACATCGGAGATGCCGATCATGGCGTTAATATGGATCGCGGTTTTAAAGCAGTCATGAAGAAACTGCCTGAGATCAGTGATAAAGATATTGGCACCATGTTCAAGACAATCGGCATGACGTTGATCTCCACCGTTGGCGGAGCCGGTGGTCCCTTGTACGGAACATTTTTCCTACAGGCGGGAATGAAGACTGCCGGGAAAATGGAACTTAACCTGGCCGAATGGACGGATGCACTTGATGCAGCGCTGAGCGGCGTGATCATGCGTGGCAAAGCTGAACTGGGTGATAAGACCATGGTCGATGCACTGACTCCGGCAGTTGCCACCCTCAAGCAGTCAGTTAATGAAGGCCAGCCAATCAATAAAGCTCTCGAGCTCTCGGCGGAAGCCGCAAAAAAAGGCATGGAAGGCACAATCCCGCTGGTGGCACGTAAAGGCCGCGCCAGCTATCTGGGCGAACGCAGCGCCGGACATCAGGATCCGGGGGCAACTTCCTCATACCTGATCTTGAAGGCAGCTTCGGATACCTGGAAGGATGTTGGAACGTAATCCTGCCCTCCGACTTTTGGCTCAATGCTCGAAGCGTTAACATTGTGGATAACCTGTTGGCGATCCATGAACAAAAAACTCTTTCTACGTTTACCTGGAGGTAAAAAATGGCTAAATATTCAGCAGCAGTTGATCAGGGAACTACCAGCACCCGTTTCATGATCTTTGATCATGCAGGTCAGGTGGTTGGCGTTGATCAGAAGGAACACGAACAGATCTTCCCGAAACCCGGTTGGGTCGAACACAATGCGATGGAGATCTGGGAGCGCACACAGGAAGTGATCAAGGGTGCACTCAAAAAGAGCGGGGTCAGCCCCAAGGATATCGCGGCAGTCGGCATCACCAACCAGCGCGAAACCGCCGTTGTATGGGAGAAGGCCACCGGCAAGCCTGTATATAACGCAATCGTCTGGCAGGATACCCGCACCGATGCCATCTGCAACGAACTGGCGAAAGATGGCGGCCAGGATCGCTTCCGCACCAAAGTTGGCCTGCCCCTGGCCACATACTTCTCCGGCCCCAAGGTTAAATGGATTTTGGACAATGTCCCCGGTGTGCGCGAAAAAGCAGAGAAGGGCGAAGTCCTGTTTGGCAATATCGACACCTGGGTCATCTGGAACCTGACGGGTGGAACCAACGGCGGCGTGCACGTTACGGATGTTTCCAACGCCTCCCGCACGATGCTGATGAATCTCGAAACGCTGGATTGGGATCCTGAGATGCTCGAAGTGATGGGCATCCCCAAGGCCATGCTCCCAAAAATTTGCCCCTCCTCGAATGTCTACGGCAATGCTGTGGGCGATCTGGAAGGCATCCCCGTGGCAGGTGACCTGGGCGATCAGCAAGCCGCCCTCTTCGGCCAGACCTGCTTCAGCGCAGGCGAAGCCAAGAACACATATGGCACCGGCTGCTTCATGCTGCTCAACACCGGTACCAAGCCTGTTCAATCTCAGAATGGCCTGCTCACCACCGTCGGCTACAAGATCGGTGATGAACCGGCTGTCTACTGCCTGGAAGGTTCCATTGCCATTACCGGCGCTCTGGTACAGTGGCTGCGCGACAACCTGAAGATGATCGAGAAGTCAGCCGATATTGAGGCGCTCGCTGCCAGCGTGGAAGACAACGGCGGTATCTACTTCGTACCGGCCTTCTCCGGCCTGTTCGCTCCCTATTGGAAGAGCGATGCGCGCGGCGCCATCGTTGGCATGACCCGCTACATCACCGGCGGCCACATTGCCCGCGCTGCCCTGGAGGCCACCGCCTTCCAGACACGCGAAGTACTTGATGCAATGAACGCTGACTCTGGCGTACCGCTGACCGCCCTCAAAGTGGACGGCGGCATGGTCTACAATGAACTGCTCATGCAATTCCAGGCGGATATCCTGGGCGTGCCGGTCATCCGGCCGCAGGTTGCAGAGACCACCGCTCTCGGTGCTGCTTATGCCGCTGGTCTGGCTGTGGGCTTCTGGTCGAACGTTGAAGACCTGCGCAGCAATTGGGCCAAGGACAAGGAGTGGGAGCCCAAGATGGAAACCGCACAGCGCGTCAAGGAATACAGAGGCTGGAAGAAAGCCGTCACGCGCACGTTCGACTGGGTTGAGTAACCCCAGCTGACCTTTCCAGAGGGGGTGGGCATGAGTGCAACAGGCTCACCCGCCCCCTCTTTTTTATCTCACTTATCAAGTGACCGTACGCAATGTCATTCTGAGCCAGGCCGAAGCGCTCCGGGTGACATACTAAAAGACATAAACTGCGTAAGGTGAGTTATTAATCCCATTGGAGCATGGCATGTCAAAAAAAGCGAAAAAGAGACAAGAGGAAAAAATATCCATGTCGCAGCCCTGGATATCCATGCAGCGCGGCGTGAAGATCATGGTGTTCACCAGTATTGCGATGGCTGTGCTCACGGCCTGGCAGGTCATCCCTGCGAAAGGCTGGCTGGAGGGGATTGTTTGGGGATTACTATTTGGCGCTTTGGTCTGGGCAATTTTCTTTGGCAATATTTTGTTAAATCGATTTTTGCATAAATAACCGGTTGCCTCTCACATAGGGACAACCAGAACCTTAAGAATGTCAGCCATTCTGTCCGCAGCGGCCTGGGAAGCGATGTATGCGCCTTACGACCAGCCCACCTATAAGGCTGTGTTGGATCAGCTCAGGCCGGACGATGTGGTTCTGGATATCGGCGCAGGGGATCTGCGGCTCACGCGTCAGATGGCGCGCAGGGTCCGCAACGTGTACGCGGTCGAGATCAACGCCTCGGTACTGGATCAAGTTCCCGCTTCGCGCGCCCCGCTGCCTGGCAACCTGACCCCGGTCTGTGCGGACGCCCAGGTGTTTGATTTCCCGTCCGATACCACCGTCGGCGTGTTGCTGATGCGGCATTGCACTCACTTTCATTTGTATTTCGAAAAGCTGCGGGAGGCAGGGGCGTTGCGGTTGATCACGAATGCGCGCTGGCGCATGAGTGTGGAAGTGATTGACCTGCGGGCAGACCGCATCCTGTTTGCAGATATTGACCCGGGTTGGTATGCCTGCCTGTGCAGCGCGACAGGTTTTAAAGTATCGCCCGCGCAGGAATGGTCAATTGAAAAAGATAGGGTAGTTCATGAAGTAGCGGACTGCCCTGGCTGCCGGCGAGCGTGAAAGCATCTTTTGGAGTTGCCATGAGCAAACCACATGTAATCATTGTTGGAGCAGGCTTTACAGGCGTGGCTACTGCACATGACCTGGCCCTGCGTGGCTGCGATGTCACTGTTGTGGAACGTGGAGATCTGTGCAATGGCACATCCGGGCGCACGCATGGATTACTGCACAGCGGCGGCCGTTACTCCGTGAAAGATCAGGAGTCTGCCATTGAATGTATTGATGAGAATATCATCCTGCGCAGGATCGTCCCACAGGTCATCGAACCCAATGGCGGCCTGTTCCTCGCCCTGAATGAAAGCGACCTGGCGTATGCCGAGCAATTCATCGACAGTTGCCAGGAATGCCATATCCCGCTCGAGGAGCTCAAACCGAGCCAGGTACTCAAGATGGAACCGAACATCAATCCGAAGGTCCTGGTTGCATTCCTGATCCCCGATGGCACGTTTGACCCGCTGCGCCTGGCATTGGCTTTCGCGGGGACGGCCAAACATAATGGTGCGAAATTTCGAACCTTTACCGAAGTACAAAGTTTGTTATTGGATGGCAATGGGAATGTAACCGGGATCAAAGTGCTGAACCGGGCTTCCTGCCAGACCGAAGAACTGCGTGCCGATGTGGTGATCAATGCGGCTGGAGCATGGTCCGGGCAGATCGCAGCCATGGCCGGACTGGATGCGCCAGTCAAGCCTACCCCCGGGATCATGGTCGCGTATGAGCAGCGCTTTGTCCAGCGGGCACTCAACCGCCTGAATGTTCCCGGCGATGGAGACATTATTTTGCCGCAGCGGCGGATGGTAGTTGTAGGCACCTCCTCATACGAAGCAGAAAATGTGGATTACATCCCGGTGACCGACGATCAGGTCAAACTAATGCTCGACCGCGGCAGTGAACTCATCCCGGGCATTCGTTCTGTGAAGCCACGCGGCATCTACATGGCGGCACGCCCGCTGGTGGGAGGCGGATCAGGCCGCAGCATGGCGCGTACGTTCAAATGCTACGACCATAAGGACTCACATAACGTGGATGGTCTGGTGACCATCACGGGTGGCAAGGCGACGACGTTGCGTGCCATGGCTGAGAAAACCGCTGACGTAGCCTGTGCCAAGCTGGGCATCACTACACTCTGTGTCACAAAAGAGACTCCGCTTCTCTCGTACCGTCAGTATTATATGATTCCAAATTAGGATGGGCGCAATGGCCGACAAATGGAATATCACCCTGCGCGTGTATCGGCAGAAGGAAAACGAAGCACCTCATTTTGACGATTTCAAAATGGAAGTCAACCCGCATGAATATGTACTCGATGCCGTCGAGCGCGCCTGGGCTTTCCACGATCGCAGCATCTGCTTTCGGCACGCCTGTCACCACTCCACATGTGGAGCCTGCGGCATGCGTGTCAACGGCGTGGAAAAACTTACATGCATCACCCTCATCCGTGATGTGACTCACGATGGCGCGGCGTTGAAAGTGGAACCGCTCCGCAACTTCCAGGTGGTCAGTGACCTGGCCGTGGATATGACTCCCTTCTATCGCAAAATGGAAGCTGTCGAAGCGCGCGCCGTTTTGCCGGTCACCGAAGCTGAGATCGAAACCCCGCCCTCCAGCTGGGATGCGGACGATGCGCTGCACCTCCGTTTGAGCGATTGCATTGAATGCGGCCTGTGCATCAGCGCCTGCCCTGTGGCAGCCACGACGCCTGAATATCTCGGTCCCGCTCCGCTGGCCGCTGCACAGGATCAGGGATTGAAACGAAAACCTGAGCTGCTGTCTGTTGTGGATTGTGAAGATGGCGTATGGCGCTGTCACAGCGCGTTCGAATGTACGGCAGTCTGCCCATCGTTCGTTGACCCCGGCCGTCGCATTATGAACCTGCGCACGCAGGTGGTGGGTATGCGGCTGCGCAAATTGTTCGGCAAGGCATAAGGAGAGTGCGTACACATGCATAACACTCGAAATCAACCCTCTGCACGCAGGTTCCTCAGTTGGTTCAACCCGATCGGCCGCCAGACCGGCAGTTGGGCGTTCATTCTGAATCGCATCACTGCCCTCGGGCTTACGCTCTACCTGTTTTTGCATCTGATCATTCTCGGCCGCCTGGCCCAGGGGCCGCATGCCTATGACAGTTTCCTGTTGCTGACAGAGAACCCGTTCATCAAACTGGGCGAGCTGGCGGTGGTCGCGGCAGCCATCCTGCATGGGCTGAACGGCATCCGCATTGTCCTCACCAGTTTTGGGGTGGGGGTAACCCGCCAGAAGCAGCTCTTTTATGGGTTCATGGCCATCGCTGCGGTCACCATCCTATTCTTTGCCACGCGCATGTATATGGGATAAGCCATGTCACAAACAACATCTTCCACGTATGGATCCAGCCCTCGCCCGGGAGAAACCACCTGGCTCTGGTTGATCAAGATTGTCACCGGCCCGTTGCTTCTTGTGTTATTGATTCTGCACCTCACGGTCAACCACTATCTGGGCAGTTCATCCTCAGGCCTGATGACCTATGACGATATCATCAGGTATTTTCAAAATCCAATTATTCCGGCCATCGAGATCCTTTTCCTGATCACCGTTGTGACACATTCCCTGATTGGTTTGCGCGGGATTGTCCTCGACATGAATCCCTCGCGCCGGGTTTTGAGCGCGGTCACCTGGTTATTATCCCTGCTGGGTGTTGCCTCGGTGATATATGGGATCTGGCTTGCGCTGACCATTGCTTCAATAGGTGCCTAGAGGCAAACATGGTTGGCCTGGTCATCGTCTCTCACAGTCGCGCGCTGGCTGACGCGTTGGTGGGCTTGCTGCGTCAGGTCGCATCCACCACATTGCCGGTGGCAATTGCCGCGGGCATCGGGGATGACCGTAGCGAATTTGGCACGGATGCTGTTGAGATCATGGACGCCATCCAGTCGGTATATTCCGAGGATGGCGTGCTTGTCTTAATGGACCTCGGCAGCGCCGTCCTCAGTGCCAATACGGCCCTGGACTTTCTGCCCCCTGAAATGGCCGCCAACATTCGCTTCTGCGGCGCGCCGCTGGTGGAGGGCGCGATTGCGGCCGCCGTTCAAATCGGATTGAACAGCGACCTGGATACGACCTGCCGCGAGGCAAACGCCGCGCTGAATCCCAAACGGGAGCATCTCGGACAGGAGACGGGCGAATCAAGCACCCCGTTACCTGTCCCCGATGAATCGGCAGAATCCATCACCCTGACGCTGACGAATCCGCACGGACTGCATGCCCGCCCGGCCGCGAAATTCGTTCAGACCGCGGCCCGCTTCATGGCGAATGTGTCTGTCACCGACCTGACGAACGGCAAGGGACCCGTCTCGGCGCGCGGCTTGAATGCAATCGCCATGCTCGGCGCTGTGGAAAACCATCAGATCCGGATCAGCGCCTCGGGGGAGGAAGCGCGGCTTGTACTCTCCGCTCTCAAGGTGCTCGTTGAGAACAATTTTGGTGAAGCGCCTGCTGCATCCGTTTCTGAGCAGATACCGGCGAAAGTCCAGTCCATTCCATCCGAAAGCGGAGCGTTGAAGGGTATCCCCATTTCCGAGGGGTTCGCACTTGCACCGCTGTATAAATACCAGGTACAGCGTCCGCCCATCCCAACCCATTCTGCTGAAAATGCCGAAGCCGAATGGACTCTCCTGCAAACGGCGCTGGAGAACACCGCCCGCGAAATTGCCGTGCTTGCCCGCCGTATGAAACAATCCATTGGCCCGAATGAAGGCGCCATTTTTGATGCACACCTGCTCATCCTGCAGGACCCCGACCTGATCAAAGAGGCCCGGGCCGGGATAGATGACCGACATGAAAATGCCGCCCTCGCCTGGAACACCGCCATCAATACAGCGGCCGAGGGATACCGCGCGCTGAATGATCCATACCTGCAGGCGCGCGCCGCGGATGTGGAGGACGTGGGCACGCAGGTCTTGTTCAGCATGTTGAACCGGAGCGCCCTCGCCCCGATGGTTTTACAGGAACCTGTGATCCTGTACGCAGCTGACCTGACCCCCACTGAGACATTCCAGTTGGATATGCAGATGGTGCTTGGCATTATCACCGCAGGGGGTGGACCAACATCACACAGTGCAATCCTATCGCGTGCCCTGGGTATTCCTGCTGTAGCCGGCCTTGGCACATTGCTCGAACGCGAGCCCACGGGTCTGTTAACCGGTATGAATGGATCGACCGGTGAGGTATGGCTGAATCCAACGGCCGATATTCAGACCATGCTTCAGGAAGCCCGCACAGATTGGCGTGCCGAGCGCGAGAAATTACTCCTAACCAGCCAGCAACTGGCCAGGACAAAAGATGATCATCGGGTGGAGGTGTTCGCCAATGTTGGCAGTCCAAATGATGCTCGTGCTGCGCTGCAAAATGGTGCAGAGGGTGTTGGTTTGTTGCGCACCGAATTCCTATTCCTGACGCGTGAGACAGCGCCTTCTGAAGAGGAGCAATTCCTGCTGCTGCGGGAGA
>JANMSY010000600.1:0-10835 GCA_031389865.1 Anaerolineales bacterium
GAGGAGGGTGCCTTTCCCGACGAAGCAATCTTACTCCTCAGACGGAAAATTGCTCGAAAATATGAGATTGCTTCGCAAAGAACCCTCGCAATGACGGGTTATGCTGAGGTTAGAATCAAATTCGTGATTTACTGAATTTAAGCAATCACAGGTCAGTTTTTTTAAGAAGTACAAAGACCGCAATGCGCACTGCGGTCTTTGTACTTTAAGGGAGCTCAGTGTACTTTATGCCTTTGGTACTCCTCGCAGGCACGGTGGCGAACATCCCTACCTCATCATTCCCCACATTGCCAGCGCGCCAAAGATCAACACGACTGTCGCCGCACCGACAATCACTTCCCGCGCAGGACGCGCATCCACCAGACGGAGCGCCGGGGCAATCCCCTCCACTTCCCACATGGGGCCTGCGAACCAGGTGAACATCAGCCCGCCCAGCAGGCCGCCAATGTGCCCCCAATTATCAATACCAGGCTGTAAGCCCAGGAACAGGTTGATTGCCGCGATAAAGATCACATTCTGAATGGCCCTGCCAAACTGACCCGCGAACAATTTGCGGTTTTGATACAAAAAGATTGCCTCCGCCCCGAGCAGACCAAACACTGCAGTAGAAGCGCCCACCGAATACCCGCTTGAGAACAGGAACGAGGCTACATTGCCTGTGAACGCTCCCAAAACATAAAGCAGAAAAAAACGTCCATGCCCAAAATGACGTTCGAGTCCGGTTCCGAACGAGAACAGTGCATACATGTTGAACGCGATATGCGGCACCGAACCATGCAGCAATGCGGGTGTGATAAACCTCCATAATTCGCCTGCCAGGATCGCTTCGTTAATCCGTGCCCCATACAGCACCAGGATATCCGTGCCCAACGTGGACTCGCTGACCAGCTGCAAAATATAGAAAATAACCGTAATTGCAATGATGGTGTACGTCACATAGGGAGCAGATTGAGGCATCGGCACGCGAACCATCTGCTGGCCGGCAGCCTGCCCTGTTGAAGGATTCGCCCCGGACTTTTCCTGATCGTTATCAAAAGGTTGATTCATAATTCCACCTTGCGCGGGTTCACCCGATGATGTTCCGCGTCGATAATTGCACGAATCGTATCCACCGTTTCATCCAGATGGAACTCCCGGTTCACAACTACATAATCGAATGCCTGCACGCGTTTGAGTTCCTTGCGCGCCGTTGCAATGCGAATTGCCAGCGAAGCGGCGGTCTCGGTCCTGCGTGTCTCAAGACGGTGCACCAGATTCTCTTCACTCTCGGTTGTGATGAAGATCATCAAGGCTTCGGCTGCCATCTTGCGTACGGTCTCCGCACCCTGTACATCAATGCGCATCACTACATCTTGCCCACTGGCAAGTGCCTGGCGTACCTGTTCCTTGGGAATACCCTTGTAATCACCATACACCACTGCGTGCTCGATCAACTCATCCTGGTCGATCATATGGGCGAACTCCTCCGTTGTCACAAAGAAGTAGTCCTTGCCATGCATTTCATTTTCGCGCTGCGGCCGCGTCGTTGCCGTTACGATGAAATGGAACGGTAGCCCGCGCTCCTTCATGCGCTGCATCACGGTATCCTTGCCCGCGCCCGATGGTCCCGAAATGACGATGAGCAGCGGTTGTGGATGATGGACATTGAATTCGGAATCAGTGGAGGGTGTCATTGGCAAATTGTACCAGACGGATTTTACGCTCCTGCCGATTAATCCCGTTATGAAATGGTTAATGCAGGTGTAATCCCCGCATAGGGTCAGGAACATGACCCTTGACCAAATCCTGTCCGAGGGGCGGCAACACCCTTCCCCGTACCAGCCTTAATACTACGAATTTAAAGACATTATTCCATCTCTGATGGCTGGGTGGGTACCACCTTTTTGACAAGAGACTCAATTGATTCAACCGTTGAATTAAAGTTGAGCCATACAAGAAATTCAGCGTTGCCCTTCGGCCCCAACAGCGGACTCTTGATCAGCCCCTGGATTGCAAAGCCTTCCTGTTGAGCATATGTCAGAACATCAACAAGCACCTGGCGATGGATCTCAGGGTCACGGATCACACCATCACCACGCGAAACATCCTTTTTGCCTGCTTCAAATTGGGGCTTGATGAGAGCGATCATGTTCGCGTCGCCCTGTGGGAGAGGGGCCAGGGGTGAGGGTGAAATCCACTTCTTCACCACCGGCAATAAAATTCTCAATGAAATAAACGAAGCATCCACGCTTACAAAATTAATTTGCTGCGGCAGGGACTCTACAAAGCGCGCGTTGGTTTCCTCCATCACCACCACTCGTCGATCGTTGCGAAGTTTCCAGTGCAGAATGCCTTTGCCCACGTCTATGGCGTACACTTCTGCCGCGCCGCGTTGAAGCAGGCAATCGGTGAACCCGCCTGTCGAGGAACCAACATCGGCACAGGTGACTCCTGTCACATCGATGGCGAACGCTTCGAGCGCCGCGTCCAGCTTTTCGCCGCCACGCGAAACAAAGCGCGGACCCGAATCCACTGTCAAAATGGAATTGGCCTGTACCGCCGTGGCCGGCTTGAGCGTAACCTGATCTGCCACGCGAACCTGCCCCGCCATGATCATCGCCTGCGCCTTGGCGCGCGATTCAGCCAATCCGCGTTCCACAAGCAAAACATCCAGACGGACTTTAGGACGGGCTCTAGGCATGAAAGTATTTTACAGTAAAATTGCCGTATGTTAAAAGCCCTCATCAAAACCATGCGCCTGCGTCAATGGACCAAGAACGGTTTCATCTTTTTTGGCCTGATCTTCGACGAGCAATTGTTTTTACTGGAACCATTTTTACGAACATTGGCGGGATTCTTTTTATTCTGCCTGGTCTCAAGTTCAGTATATTTGCTCAACGATATTGCAGATCTCGAAGCCGACCGCAATCATCCCGAGAAGAAGTTTCGCCCTCTTGCATCGGGCAAGCTGCCAGTGAATATGGCAATGGGGACCGCCACCCTGCTGACGGTCATTGCCATTCCACTGGGTTATATTCTTTCACCGGTATTTGCATTGATCCTTTCCCTCTATCTGGCGATCAATCTGCTTTATTCACGCTGGTTGAAGCATGTTGCCATTCTCGATGTACTGATCATTTCATCGGGCTTTGTTTTGCGGGTGGCGGCGGGCGTGGCGCTCATTACGGTCGAACGCTTTTCGCCATGGCTGTACATGCTTACGATCCTGTTCTCGCTCTATATTGGTTTTGGAAAACGTCGTGCCGAAATGAGTTTGCTCGCAAATGAGGCAAGCACACATCGCAAAGTCTTTGAGGGCTATACCATACCGCTGCTTGATCAATACATTACAATCGTTTCAGGCATGACCATCGTTGCCTATTCGCTTTACACGTTCTCCGCGCCAAACCTCCCTGATAACCACACCATGATGTTGACAATCCCATTTGTCGTCTATGGCATCTTCCGTTACTTGCAGCTCATTCAAACCGGTCATGCCGCGGGCGCGCCCGATGAAGTTGCGCTCAAGGACCGTGGGTTGCAGGTCACAGTTTTGTTGTGGGGTCTGGCTGTGATCGCTGTGTTTTATGTTTCATAAGGTGGGATGGCAATCGTACTCGAAGAGTATCCCGCCCAAAGCCTATGACCACATCTTCGGCCCCCGGCAAGATCATTCTATTCGGTGAGCACGCCGTTGTATACGGTCGTCCCGCGTTGGCTGTGCCCGTCACACAAGTCCATGCAGATGTGGATGTCTCGGACTCTTCGCGCTCCGGGATCTGGATAGACGCCCCCGACGTCAACCTTCGCGCCGAACTGAACACACTCCCATCCGATCATCCGATTGCCTCCATGATTCACAACTTTCTATTTGTCTCGCGCGTTGCCGCATTCCCCGATCTTGAAGTCAAAATCACTTCGACGATTCCTGTGGCTTCAGGTCTTGGCTCCGGGGCGGCGGTGACCGTTGCTTTAACCCGTGCGCTGTCCTCCCACCTCAATTATTCAATGACAGATGAAGAAGTGAATGCGTTCACGTATGAGATTGAAAAGCTGCATCATGGCACGCCCTCCGGAATTGACAATACTGTTATTACATATGCGAAGCCTGTTTATTTTGTCAAAGGACAGCCAATGGAAACAATCAGGGTGGGCAAACCATTTACGATCGTCATTGGTGATACTGGCATCAGCGCGCCAACAAAGGAATCTGTAGGCGACGTTCGCAGGTTATGGCGGAATGACATGTCGCGCTGGGAATCCGTTTTTGATAAAGTTGCTGAGATCTCGTTTACCGCGCGCCGCGCCATCGAGCAGGGACATTGGGAAATGCTTGGCGAATTGATGAATGAGAATCATAAACTTCTACAAAAGTTAACGGTCTCTTCGCCCGGGCTGGATCGCCTTGTGGATGCCGCGTGTGACGTCGGCGCGTTGGGTGCAAAGATGAGCGGCGGCGGGAGGGGTGGTACCATGATCGCCTTGGTCATGCCCCATATGGCGGATGAAGTTTCACGGTCCCTGACGGAAGCCGGTGCACGGAATACGATCATTACTCAAGTCTCATGAAATGGATCGCACCCGTTGCGGTGTATCTGGCTGTGGGGTTGGGGCTGTTCCTGTTTCGTAACGCATGGAGCGCGCTCCTGGGGTTCCATCTCGCCATTATCCTTTCTCTGTTGATCGCAAAACCAAATCTCCCCATCAAAATACTTTTTACAAGCAGCAGCAAATGGATCCTTGTAAGTATCCTGCTGTGTGCAGGCAGCGGGATCATCTTATATTTTTTCTGGGACAAAGTTGGGGTCGCAGATGATGTGTCCACGCATGTGGAAGCGCTGGGCTTGAATCAGTCCAACTGGCTTGTGTTTATCGCCTACTTCACATTGTCGAATCCATGGATCGAGGAATATTTCTGGCGCGGCTACCTGGGAAGCACAACCACAAACTTTTATATTTCTGATTTTTTGTATTCAGGCTTCCATGGTTTCATTTTGATGAACAAAGTGCCGATGGACATGGTCATGTACAGCATGGCAACCCTGGTTGTGGCGGGCTGGTTCTGGCGGCAGATCGCGCGCGAAAATCACGGCCTGCTGGCATCCGTGCTCGGTCACATGACCGCGGATCTTTCGATCCTGCTGGCTGTGTTTTTGAAGATCTAGAGGAACAATACAATCCTCAGTAAAAGGAATAATGATGAACCAAAGACTGCCTGTCTACAAAAAGATTTTTATGGTTTTCACTGCCTGTTTCCTGCCATGGGCGTGTAGCGCGCCGACGCCTGAACCAACACAAACACCCGTCCCTACTCCTGTGCCATCACCCACCGCGGAATGGGAGAAACCAGGTTGGACGATGGTATGGCAGGACGAGTTCGACGGCGCTGAATTGGACCTGAAAAATTGGACCTTTGATCTTGGCGGTGGAGGCTGGGGTAACCAGGAATGGGAGGCTTATACCGACCGTCCCGACAATGTTCGTGTCGAAGACGGGAACCTGGTGATCGAAGCCCGCAAGGAGGACGTAACGTTCAGCGGCGGTCCATATTCATCAGCTCGCATCAAAACCCAGGGGCTTCATGCCTGGCAATACGGACGAATCGAAGCGCGCTTAAAGCTACCCTACGGACAGGGCATCTGGCCCGCCTTCTGGATGCTCGGCGAAAATATTAGTACAAAAGGCTGGCCTGCAGGCGGTGAAATTGACATCCTCGAATTTATTGGCAGGGAACCAGACCATATCTATGCCACTGTTCATGCACCCGGCTATTCGGGCAGTAACGGTGTGGGGTCTACTCTGGTTGTATCTGCGGAGTCACTCAGGAACGATTTCCATGTATACACAATTGAATGGGAGGAGAATGAGATCCGCTGGTACTTCGATGATCAGCAATACGTTCAGGCTGACGCCAGAGGATGTCCCGGGGGAGTGGATCTTCGACCATCCATTCTTTGTCATCCTGAACGTGGCAGTGGGAGGCGGCTGGCCAGGTTATCCAAATACCACGACGGTTTTCCCACAATTTTTATATGTGGATTATGTCCGTGTCTATCAAAGGCCATGAAGGATATGAATAAAAAAACATCCAAAGTCAATGCGACTTCGGATGTTTTGATGCATTAACTCAACGAGTGTTTCTTACTTTCCAGTGGTTCCACCGTGCTAACCTTTACAGGGATTTCCTTTTTTGCAGGTGGCTCGGCTTCCCTGCCGAACCAGAACGAAGCGACAGGATTTGTTTTGACGAACAATTCGTATATCAGCACCGGTCCCAGCACACCCATAAGGAAACCAAGCCAGATCGAAAGCGGAGCATTAGCGGTGGCAGATAAGATCTTCTGCCCCCAGAAATCCTGTATTGGCACATGGAAGATCAGAAGGATAAGCGATATTTTCCCGAAGTACTTAAAGAGCGAGGCGAGCTTCTCCGTCCGCAGTTCAATCTGCCTGGAAAGCGCAAGGATGAACAGGATGCCTGCAACGGCTTCCACTGTGTTGATGAGAAACGACTCGTACAGCCGCGTATTCAAATCAATGCGCTGACTGAAGAACAGGTTCAATAAAATAACCGCCGCGCCGCTGCTCAGCAAAAGGTAAGCATTCCCGAATATTTCATCTGATGTGACATGGCGCGCTTCACTGCCCAGTATGAAGAAGAAGCCACTGAGTAACACGAGGTCGAGGCTGAACGGCAAGCCAAACAATTCATACTCCCTGCCAAATATGGAAAGCTGGAATGGATAGAAGGTCGTGAGGAACAGGCTTGCGACTCCAAGTGTGAGCAGGAGGATCAGCCATCTGGCGAAACGGCTGTTGATGTTTGTTACCACTGCATAGAACGCAAACGCGTACAGGCTGACCACGAACAGATGCGGCAGGAACCACAACTGCACCCAGTCAATATAATAGCCTGTCCCATACAACGATTTTATGATCCGCGTGATCGCAGTTTGGAAACCCATTTTCCCAAACGAGACCGATACAAAGTAGATCAGAAAGATGGTGAAAAAATAGGGCCTTAAAAGGGAGTTAAACCTTTTTTTGAAAAAATTCCAAAACCCAATGGATGGATTGATGAAGTATCCCGAGAGGAAAAAGAACAACGGCATGTGGAACGAGTAAATGACCTTATAGGCATACGGAGACACAACCGCAAAATCGTTGTGTCCCATCACAACCAGCAGGATGCCAATGCCTTTGGCAATATCAATGTATTCAATTCTTTTGGACATGGGTGCGGATTCTCCACTTTGGATTTTACCCTACGAACCCAAACGTGGGCATACCCTGTATTCCGGCTCATGCGCGCGTCACACTGCCGGGAGCTACTGTGATCCAACTTAAAACGTGCGAAGATGAAGCGCATCCAAAAAGAAAAGGGATACCCGGTACCGGATATCCCTTTTCCATACACCAGAAATTAAGCATTCCCTCTAGAACCAATCGCGTTTATAGAAAATATATGTTGCAATCGCGGTCAATGTCAGTGCAATACCGAAGACCACCAGGAATGCAACTGGATTTGAATCTGACAAGGGCAGCATCACGTTCATTCCAAAAAAGCCCGCGACCGTGCCAGGCAAACTGACAATGATCGTGAGCGCGGCCAGCGCTTTCATCACGCCGTTTAAATTGTTCGAAATGATCGAAGCGAAGGCGTCCATCATGCTCGATAGGATTTCGGTATTGATATTGGTCATTTGGATGGCTTGCTGGTTTTCGGTGAGTACGTCTTCCAGCAGGTCCTGGTCTTCCTCATAGTAATTGAAGATCTGTGTGCGCTGAACGCGTTCCATCATCACTTCGTTCGAACGCAACGCAGTGGCAAAATAAGTAAGGCTCTTTTGATATCTGAGCAATTCCAACACTTCACGGTTGCGTGTGGATTTTTGCAGTTGGTCTTCAATTGTCTCGGTCATTCGGTTGATCTCACGCAAATGCGTAAGATAGCGCGTGGCTGTTTCGAGAAAGATATATAACGCAAATCGATAACGCTTGCCTGTTTTGAGCAGGCGATATTTTCCGTTCGCAAGCACTTTGAACATATCCTTGTCGTAACGGCAGATGGTGACAATCGTGTTGCCCTTGATCATGATGCCCAGTGGAATGGAAACAAACGGAATATCGGCTGTAGGTTGTGAATGTGGAATACGGATCAGGATGAAGGTGTAATCATCATCCCGTTCCATGCGCGGCATTTCATCAAAATCAAGTGAATAATTGATGTAATCAGCATCTATCCCCCAGTTCACAAGTTGCTGAATTTCCTGCGGGGTCGGGTCAATAGCCTTCACCCATGACCCATTCGCCATGGCTTCAATCTGTTCGAGCCCCTGCTCGGTGGTTTTGTAAATGGTGAGCATGAGTGCCTCCTAAGCGTGAAATCATCACGCAGAAGGCGCTCACCTCCTTCGTGATGTCATGGATTTCGTCTTGCAACGCGTGCCGCACGCCAGATACTTGGCGGTTGACTCTCTTTTGATCCCAGGTCGCTCTCGTCCGTAGTAAACATTATTAATTTGATCCTTGCCATTATTATTAGCTTTCGTATTTTACGCCCGATGATTGAATTACACAACCATTGTCAGTGTTGGATGGTTGCAGGTTCATTAACAAATCTAAAAAACAGAAGGCAGGCCAGCAGGCTCATCCCTGCACCAAACAGAAATGGGGCACCTGCGCCCAACCCCGTCCACGTCCCTGCACCCTGCCATAGCAGACCGGCGATCAATGATGCAGGCAGCGCCGTGATGCCGATTGCGGCATTGAAAAGCCCATAGGCGATGCCTCGCATCTGCGCCGGCACAAGATCTGCCACCAACGCCTTGGCGGTACCCTCGGTTGCAGCATAGTACAGACCATACAGCCCAAATAACACCCACACCTGCCAGCCTCTCTGTGAGAACGCAAAACCCAGGTAGACCAATGCGTACACGAGCCAGCCGCCAATGATCAACCTCCGCCGCCCGATCCTATCGGACCACGCGCCCAGCGGGCCCGCGAAAACGGTATACACTGCATTGAACGTCAGAGACATGCCCATGACTTGCAGGATGCTGAGTCCGCGTTCCTGGCCGCGCAAAAGTATGAACGCGTCAGATGAATTACCCAGGGTGAACATGACGATAACCAGCAGGAAATACTTGAACCGTGAGTCCATCTCGTTTAAAGACAATCGCTTCCTTTCGACGCCGCGGCCTGATCCCGTTACATCCACGGCACCAAACGCCAGGACCAGCACCGCCAACACCCCAGGGATGATGCTCACCAGCACGATCAATCTGAACGTGGATGGGGCAAGCTGCAACGCATGGGACTGGGTCGACCAGACAATAACGGTGGCAAGCCCCAGCCCAAGAAACGCACCGAGCGTATCACTGGCGCGGTGAAGCCCAAATGCCAGTCCGCGCTGGTCGCCCGAGATGGAGTCTGCGATCAGGGCATCCCGCGGCGCAGTGCGGATCCCCTTGCCAATCCGGTCTGCTACGCGGATTCCCAGCACCCATCCCCACATGCTGGCAAAATAGAGGAGTGGCTTCGTAAACGCGGAAAGTGAATAACCAATGACTGCAAAGGGTTTGCGCCTGCCAAATTTATCTGATAATGCCCCAAAGAGTATCTTCAACAAACTGGCAGTTGTCTCAGCGATGCCTTCGATCAGGCCAATGACCACAGTGCGCACACCCAGGATATTTGCCAGAAAAAAGGGAATAATGCTGAGAAGCATCTCCGAGGAGATGTCGTTGAGCAGGGATGTTGCAGACATCACCCACACATTGCGCGGCAAACGGCGTATCGAACTCTGTCTCTTCACGGCTGGCTGTCCGTACCCTTTATTCCTTTTTCCCAAAGTATCCAAAGGCGATCAATACGGCCGATACCAGCGTAACGGCAATACCCGTGAGCAGCAACTCATTTGCATCCGTGTCTCCCATGAGTTTTTCAAGGAATTTGACGGCCATCACCAACACGATCATACTGCTCAGCTTGTTCTTGAGATCATATAAATTGTGAGCCAGCATCCATTCAGGGACATTGATCTCGCCGATAAACATCTCATAAAGACTGACCGTCAGAATAAGGACGGCCGTGGCGATCAGGAAGCTGTCCACAATCTCGATGAAACCGATGGTGATGCCTTTATCACTGCCAAGCGATGACAGCACCAGCACCACCACTTGAAAGGTTTTTAGTGCACCCCACGCGAATGCGACAAGCGAGGCGACCAGCAGGGATAAGACTCCGATAATTGCAAGATAACGGGATTTTTCAAGTACTGCTCTCATGTATGCCTTCCATGCTGACCTGTTGCCTTCGATATAAAAAACAAGGCAGACCATCGTCCGCCTCGTTTCACTTACTCATCATTTCCATCATCGCCCGGCGCGCCGGGCTGTTCCACCCTTAATACCTCTCCATGCACATTGATGACGATCTTAAATCCTACCATGCCCAGGTAAACGCGCATGTCCTCGGGTATGCCGGTTTGCAACAGATGATCGAACTGCTTGTCGATATCCTTGATCTGCTGTTCGAGCATTGCCTTGGTGAAGATATCCTCCTGCCCGATCATTTTTGCAGTCTGTTCTGATATATACCCTTCACTGCCTTTCATCATCCCCGCGATCTCACCCAGAACGGCGCGGTCCACCTGCTCAGACGGGATATGGCGGCGAAAACCGGCATCATCCACTACATAGCAGGGTTCATCGCCCACAAGCGCGCTTCCAGCGACGCTGCCATTTTCATCAATCACGAGTCCAGCAAAAAGAGGTTGGCGTGGCATATGGTTTAAGCATCCTGCGCTTCCACTAAGAGTTAAGATGCTGTGCATCTTAACTCTCCGCTCGGCG
>JANMSY010000607.1:0-6705 GCA_031389865.1 Anaerolineales bacterium
ACGGCGTCACGTTCGTGAGCGCCCCGCTCAAGAAGGCGCTGCTTGATTCAGGGCTCGGTGAAGACCTGGCAGGAATTGGCACTGAGACCAACATGCGCCATCTTATTTTTTCCGCAGGGCTCAAGGGCACCCGCAAACGCCACGCCAAGAAGATCGAAAAACTAATCATGAATACGCTCGAGTCACTCGCCCGCGACGGGATTGATCCCGATATGGTCGCATCCTCAATGAACACAGTTGAGTTCCATCTGCGCGAGAACAACACAGGCTCGTTTCCGGTCGGCATTGCGCTTATGCTCCGTGTGCTGCCTACCTGGATGCATGATGAAGATCCGTTCAAGCTGCTCGCGTTTGAGTCTCCGCTGTATGAGATCAAAAGCAGACTCGCAGCCGACCCGCATTACTTTGCAAAACTGATCCAAACTCATCTTTTGGATAACCCCCACCGCACGATCCTGCGCCTCACCCCGGACCCTGAGCTGGGTCGCCGCTTCGACGAAGGCGAGAAAGCCCGCCTGGCAAAGATCCGCGAGTCACTGAACGAGAAACAAATTGCGAAATTGATCGAAAACACAAAACAACTCAAGCTCAGGCAGGAGACTCCGGACGCAGCAGAGGCACTGGAAAAGCTTCCGGTTCTTAAACGTGAAGATCTGGAAAAGGAAAACAAATCGATCCCGCTGGAAGTCCTTGAACTTCAAGATACAAAGGTTCTGTATCATGACCTGTTCACAAATGGCATCGTCTATCTCGATCTCGGCTTTGACCTGCATGCGCTGCCCAGGGAACTGGTTCCGTTGACGGAGATCTTTGCCCGTGCATTACTCGAGATGGGCACCGAGACGGAGGATTACGTCAGGCTGTCGCAGCGGATCGGAAAAAGCACGGGTGGCATCACAAGCAGCTCAGTTACCACGACCAATTTTGGGACCCGCGCGAGCGTGGCAAAACTTTTCCTGCGCGGCAAAGCCACTCTCCAGCAGTCCACTGAGCTGCTGAACGTCCTGAAGGATATCCTGCTCACTGTAAAGCTTGACAATCGCGAACGCCTCAAACAGATCGTACTTGAGGAAAAAGCGGGCCTTGAGGCCGCACTTGTTCCCAGCGGACACATTTACGTTAATCAACGGTTGCGCGCACAGTTCGGCGAATCGGGTTGGGCAAAGGATCAGATGAGCGGGATCGGTTATTTATTCGCGCTCCGTGAGCTGGCAAATGATATCGATAAAAAGTGGAAATCGGTGCTGAAGAGGCTCGAAGCCATGCGAGAGACGTTGATCAACCGCAATGCCTTGTTGTGCAATGTGACCGTGGATGCTACGAACTGGAATATGTTCAAGCCGCAGCATGACTCGTTCCTCGCGGCACTGCCCGCAAAGGAATTGAAACTTGCACCATTTGGTGTCCAGCCTGCACCCCGAAAGGAAGGACTGACCATCCCCGCTCAGGTCAGTTATGTAGGCAAAGGTGCAAACCTGTATGATCTCGGATATAAATACGATGGCTCTGCTGAAGTCATTGTGGGATACCTGCGCATGGCATATCTATGGGAGAAGATCCGCGTGCAAGGTGGTGCATATGGTGGATTCTCTGTCTTTGACGATGCGTCCGGTGTATTCACCTTCCTCTCCTACCGCGATCCCAATGTTGCTGGGACGATTGAAAATTACGACAAAGCCGCAGAATTCCTGAAGGGACTGGATGCATCCCGCCTCAGCGATAACGAACTGACAAAAGCCATCATCGCCGCGATCGGCGATCTTGATGCTTATCAACTTCCTGATGCAAAGGGGTACACATCCATGCTGCGTTATCTGACCGGGCGTAGCGATGTACTACGACAAAAAATCCGCGACGAAGTCCTGTCTACGAACGGTGAAGACTTTATCGCCTTTGGCGAGGTACTGGAAAAAGCAAGCCAATCGGAAGCCGTGGCTGTGCTGGGTTCGCAGAACGCGCTTGAGTCTGCAAATATCGGGTTGGAAATCACGAAGGTTTTGTAAAAGTCAAATCTTGAAGGTCAAAGGTTGAAAGGCAGACCTTTGACCTTTAGCCAAGGAATTGAATATGCACATCACACTCAAGATCAACGACATTGAACACACGATTGACACAGCACCATCCATTACCCTTCTCGCCGCCCTGCGCGGGCTCGGTTTCTATGGAATTAAATTTGGTGATGAGCACGGACTGTCTGGCTCAGATACCATCCTGCTCGATGGTAAACCCGTCAATGGTGGGTCCATGCTTGCCGCGCAAGCCGAGGGACATAACATCGTCACAATTGAAGCATTGGGCGAGCATCCCGAACAAGGCTGGAGGAAGACCGAAGGCTTACATCCGCTGCAAAAGGCGTTTGTCGAGTCGGGCGCGATCCAGTGCGGATACTGCACGCCGGCGCAGATTCTCGCGGCGAAGGCATTGCTCGATAGGAATTCAAATCCAGGTGAGGAGCAGGTTCGTGATGCGATTGCAGGAGTCCTGTGTCGCTGTACGGGATATCTCAAACCTGTGCAGGCGGTGTTGAAAGCTGCGGCAGTCATGCGCGGCGACACAGAGGTCGGTGAGCAACTGGCCGCAAGTGGTGGTCCGTTCGCCTTCCCGGCCGCACCCGGGGAAGCAGGGCTCGATTCGCCCAGCCCATCCTTTGTCACCACGAGTGTCATGCCAAAGGTGATCGTCACTCCACAGACCGAAACCTATAAAACTGTGGGCAAGCCTGAAAAGAAAGTGGACGCGATCAAACTGGTACAGGGCAAACCTGCCTTTACCGCGGACCTGGATATGCGCGGTATGTTGTACGCGCGCGTGTTGAGGAGTCCGCATGCTCACGCACGCATCAAGAGCATCGACGCCAGCAGAGCCCGTGAGCTGAAAGGCGTAGCCGCGGTGCTCACATGGCAGGATATTCCTCGTATCGTCTATTCCACGGCGGGACAGTCCGACCCGATCCCGGGCCCCCTCGATACATTTTCGCTGGACAATAAAGTGAGATTTGTGGGTGACCGCGTGGCCATGGTTGCGGCAGAGACACTGGAGATTGCAGAGCACGCGCTAAGCCTGATCGACGTGGACTATGAAGTTCTGCCTGCACTCCTTGATTCTCGAAAATCGATGGATCCAAATGCGCCTCGCATCCACGATGAGCCTGAGTTCATTAACTTCGCCGATTCCAACCCTGAAAAGAATCTCGCGGCCGAGATCCGCATCGACATCGGTGACGTGGAAAAGGGGTTTGCCGAAGCCGACGAGATTTTTGAAGCAGAATATGAAGTGCCAAAAGTACAACAGGCACACATTGAGCCGCATGTCTGCGTGACGTACTGGGATGAGGATGATCGCCTGGTGATCCGCACCTCCACGCAGGTGCCGTTCCATGTGCGACGAATGCTCGCGCCTGTGTTGGCGCTCCCCGTCAAACGCATCCGCGTCATCAAGCCGCGCATTGGCGGCGGCTTTGGCGGCAAGCAGGAAGTGCTGATGGAAGATGTACCCGCGCACCTGACGATCGCCACCCGCCGACCCGTGATCTATGAATATACGCGCGAAGAGGAATTCATTGGCGCCCGCTCGCGTCACCCGATGAAAATAAAAATGAAAACAGGTGTGAAGCGTGATGGGACGATCACTGCAAATTCCATGTATGCTTTGTCAGATACTGGCGCATATGGCTGCCACGCACTGACCGTCACAGGCAATACAGGTCACAAAGCGATGGCATTGTACGTTGGCGACGGAGAGTATCGCAAGGCACCCAACATCCGCTTTTATGCGGACGTGGTCTACACCAACACACCGCCTGCAGGCGCATTCCGCGGCTATGGTGTTCCACAGGGATACTGGCCGCTTGATCGTCACATGGAAAAGATCGCCCGTGCCCTGAATCTCGACCCGATCGAATTCCGTTTAAAGAACGCGATTCATGCGGGCGAGTATCATCCATTTTCCACGGCGTGGAATGAAGGACGCGAGCCGCGGCCCGAGATCGTCCACACGGTCGGGCTCGAACAATGCGTGGCCCAGGGCCGGGCTGCGATTGCCTGGGATGATAAATATGGGAATGAGGAATGGCATATAGTGGCGGGCTCATCCAGCCGCTACAGAAGGGGGATCGGGGTTGCCATGGTGATGCAGGGCACCGCCATTCCGTATCTGGATATGGGTGGCGCATCCATCAAGATGAACGATGATGGCTCATTCAATCTGCTCGTGGGTGCAACGGATCTGGGCACGGGCTCGGATACCGTCCTGGCGCAGATGGCAGCCGAGGTATTGGGAGTTCCTCTGGAAGACATGATCTGCTATTCATCGGAT
Source organism: Anaerolineales bacterium (assembly GCA_031389865.1). Taxonomy (GTDB): domain Bacteria; phylum Chloroflexota; class Anaerolineae; order Anaerolineales; family Villigracilaceae; genus Defluviilinea. Next base: position 4,315 of record JANMSY010000607.1, read on the forward strand.
ACCGATTTCACACCGTTCGATAAAGGCGCATACGCCTCCTCAACAACCTATATTTCCGGCACTGCCGCAGTCAACGCCGCAAAAATTGTTGCAGAGCGGATAAGGGTCCGCGCGGCAATGATATTGAAGATGGACGATCACAAGGACATCAAGCTGTCCGATCGTCACGCGATAGCGCCCGACGGGCGAACCGTGCCATTCACGGAAATTGCCCTCGACTCGCTGCACCGCCATAATCAGGAACAGATCATGGGCGTGGCATCCTATGTCTCGCCTGTGTCACCGCCTCCGTTCGCGGCGCAGTTTGCAGAAGTCACTGTGGATGTGGAGACCGGCGCGGTAACGGTGGACCGGCTAGTGATGGCAGTTGATTCGGGCGTGATCGTCAATCCATTAACTGCTTCGGGGCAAATCGAAGGTGGCATGACGCAAGCCCTCGGCTACGCGGTCTGCGAAGAGATGCGATACGACGAAAGCGGAAACGCCATCGAGCGCGATCTTGACCGCTATCATATCTTCCGCGCAGATGAAATGCCCGCGCTGGAAACCATATTTGTGGAAACGTTTGAGCCCAGCCATCCATTTGGCGTAAAGGCCGTGGCGGAAATTCCCATGGATGGGGTTGCGCCCGCGGTGGGAAATGCAATCCTGGACGCGGTCGGCGTCAACATCGATGAGAACCCAACCACGCCGGAAAGAGTCTGGAAAGCGCTTCAACAGGTGAAATAAATTATGTCAAAAATCTACGTCATCGGACATGTTAACCCTGATACAGACTCCATTGCTTCGGCAATGGGATACGCCTGGCTGTTGCGCGAACGCGATGGAGCAGATACACTGGCAGCGCGTGCCGGCCCACTGAATCCGCAGACTGCCTGGGTGCTGAAGGAACTCCAGCTGGATGCGCCCATGTTGCTCACAGATGCGTCGCCTCGTTTTGAGTCGGTGATGCAGCGGCTCGACAGTACGCGTCCCGAAGCTCAGCTTGGGGCGGCATGGACTCTTGCCAGCCGCACCGGCGGCGTGGCGCCCGTTGTTGACGATGATGGAAAACCCTATGGCATTATCAACGGTTTCAGCCTCTTCAAATACTTTGCTGAAATACTCGGCCCGCGGCCCGGCGATACCACGGTGCGTGAGATGATGTCCGCGCCGTGCAGGGATGCCGCGGACATCACCGTTCCGAAGTTCGCCGCCAACGCGCACATCCGCGATTCGCTCAACCGCATTCTGCGCGATGAATATGATGAATTCTGGGTCGTGGATGAGAATGGTCTCTACATGGGTATTGCCCGCCAGCGCGACATCCTCAACCCGCCGCGGCTCAAGATCATTCTTGTGGATCACAATGAACCGCGCCAGGCGATCGCCGCGCTCGAGGAAGCGGACCTGCTCGAGATTTTGGATCATCACCGCCTTGGCAATCCTCATACGCACACCCCGATCCGCTTTACGGTGGATATCGTGGGATCCACCTCGACACTGGTCTGTGAGCAGACGGCAGAGGCAGGGCTCTCCATGCCGCCCAACCTGGCAGGTACGCTTCTCGCGGGCCTGCTGGCGGATACCCTTGTTTTGACATCGCCCACCACTACACCGCGTGATAAAGAAGCCGCCGAACGCCTGGCACGCTGGGCATTCGTGGGAGGCAGTCCGTTGAAGGGCGAGACCATCGAATCCTATGGTAAGGCTGTGCTGTCGGCGGGCGCCGGGCTTTCAAACCGCAAACCGGAAGAAATCGTCAATACAGACATCAAGCTCTATGAAGCAGGCGGATTCAAATTCGCGATCGCCCAGGCAGAGGTCACCGATCTGGTACAGCTCTCTGAGCATCTGGGTCCGCTGACCAAGGCGCTCAACGACCTGCGCGATAAGCGCGGGCTCGACTTCGCCATGCTGCTCATCACCGACGTGGTGCGCGGCTCAAGCCAGCTGATCACCTCCTCCGACCCGCCGCCCGTCCTCGCCGACCTGCCGTACCCCCCACTTGCCGATGGGACACGCGATGCGCCCGGTGTGGTATCGAGGAAAAAACAGTTGTTGCCGGTAGTACTCGGTCTGCTGGAGAGGTAATGGAATTTCACGAAATCATTGACAGAGCGATGGACATACGCAGGCTGTATGAACAAAAAGAAAAGCAGCTCTATGGTTCTGCCTGGACAAGCGAAGAGATCGCGCTTGGTTTTGTCGGCGATGTGGGTGATTTGACCAAATTGATCGTTGCAGAGAATGGCAGACGCAACATTCTTAACAACCGCGCAAAACTTGAACATGAGCTGGCTGACTGCCTGTGGTCAGTCATTGTCCTTTCGAATCTACATGGCGTGGACATTGAAAATTCATTCATGGACACAATGGACGAGCTTGAAAAACATCTATTGGAAAAATAAT
>JANMSY010000717.1:0-2274 GCA_031389865.1 Anaerolineales bacterium
GCCCCATTAAGCCCGTCTGGTGTGATGCACAGGAAGAATTAGTGACCCGGTTAAAGAACACCAACTTTGCAGATATGCTTGTAAAAGCGGTGTAGAATAGAATGTCCACTACCATTTCTCCCATAAATACCTGGGAGGAATAATCTTCCACGTACCAGTCGCAATTGCTTCCTCCAATTGGCGACCGCACGATAATTTGGAGAAGAACTTTTGCCCATGATGGGAAAATCATGGAACTTAAGCCTTGGTATCAGACCCATCCCTCCCGGCGTATAATTGTCGGGAGGGATTTTTTAATTCATCAAGGAGACGCATCATGTCTGGACCCAGGATTGTCCGTGCCCCAAGGGGGACTGATCTCACCTGCAAGAACTGGCTCAGTGAAGCCGCATATCGCATGATCCAAAACAACCTCGACCCGGAAGTGGCCGAGAAACCAGATGACCTGGTCGTGTATGGTGGGCGCGGGAAAGCGGCGCGCTCGTGGGAAGCGTTTGATGCCATACTCGAATCGCTTAAGAATCTTGAAGAGGATGAAACACTTCTCGTGCAGTCGGGGAAACCGGTTGTCGTTTTTAAGTCACACCGCGATGCCCCGAAAGTTTTAATTGCCAATTCAAACCTGGTCCCACACTGGGCAACATGGGAACACTTCGATGAGCTTGCCAAAAAGGGACTCATCATGTACGGGCAGATGACCGCCGGTTCGTGGATCTACATTGGCACACAGGGAATTTTGCAGGGCACATACGAAACCTTTGGTGCGCTCGCCAAACTTAAAGGCTGGGGATCGCTCAAGGGGAAATTCGTGCTCACAGCAGGTCTTGGCGGAATGGGCGGTGCGCAGCCGCTGTCCATCACGATGAACGAAGGTGTAGGACTCATCGTTGAGGTCGATCCCGAACGCGCCGAGCGACGCCGTGCGATCGGGTACGTGGATACAGTGGTGGATACGCTTGAAGAAGCAATGACCCTTGTTGAAGAGGCGAAGGAGCAGCAGATCGCGAAATCCATTGGGTTGATCGGCAACGCGGCGGATGTGTACAGTGAACTCGTCGCACGCGGTGTGATCCCGGATGTGGTGACAGACCAGACGTCCGCTCATGAGGCGTTGTTCTACGTCCCCTCTGGTTTATCCGTGACCGCTGCGGATGAGCTGCGAAAGGCCGATCCTGAGGGATATAAAAAGATGGCCATGGATTCCATGTCCAGGCATGTGCAGGCCATGCTGGATTTCCAGCGTGCCGGCGCGGAAGTTTTTGATTATGGAAACAACATCCGTCAGCAGGCGTATGACAACGGCGTAACCGACGCGTTTGAATTTCCCGGTTTTGTGCCCGCGTATATTCGCCCGCTGTTCTGTGAAGGCAAAGGGCCGTTCCGTTGGGTGGCATTGTCGGGAGACAAAGAGGATATTTATGAGACGGATCGAGCCATCCTGGAATTGTTCCCGAACGATGATCATTTACATCGCTGGTTGAAGATGGCGCGTGAGAAGGTTCCATTCCAGGGACTACCCGCGCGTATCTGCTGGCTTGGCTATGGCGAGCGCGTGAAGGCTGGACTCAAGTTCAATGAATTGGTAGCAAGCGGAAAGGTAAAAGCGCCAATAGTGATCGGCCGCGATCATCTGGATTCGGGTTCCGTCGCTTCGCCAAACCGCGAAACCGAATCGATGAAAGATGGCTCGGATGCAATTTCAGATTGGCCGATATTGAACGCAATGATCAATGCTGTAGGCGGCGCGACATGGGTCTCGTTCCATCATGGCGGCGGAGTGGGGATGGGCTATAGCCAGCATGCTGGACAGGTCATCGTGGCAGATGGGACTCCGGAAGCTGCGGCCCGTCTCACACGCGTGCTGACAACTGATCCCGGCATGGGAGTCGTTCGCCACGCTGACGCGGGGTACGAGATCGCCATCGAAGCCGCCAGGCGACATGGCATCAAGATGCCGATGTTAAAATAAGCCCATGAACAAGAGATTTCTGCGCGGATTATTTCCGCTATTGTTCAGCATGCTCGCCTGCCAGCCGGTGATCGCAATCGGACGGAATGAATTCCTGTTTGTATTTATATTGATCGCAGTCCTGCTGGGTCCGCCGTTGTATAGGTTTATTCGAAGGATGGAGGAATTCCTCAGGCGCGAAAAAAAGGACAAGTTGTAGGTCAGGCTTGCAGCCTGACGTTTGCTTAGAAACATGCTTTGCAAAACCCATGTAAAACAGGAAGGCGAGCTTTTGCTCGCCTTCCTGTTTTACCACATTATACTTT
>JANMSY010000621.1:0-2100 GCA_031389865.1 Anaerolineales bacterium
AGCGCGGGCGTGGACGTCATCATCACAGAATGCATCATGTCTGAATCGAGTTCCACGATGGATGCAAAGGAGTCGAAGTCCCGGTGGAGGATGGCACTACGGCAGATCTCAAGCCGACGCGGCGCGTCTGTCACCCGAGCAGTTTGCAACGGACTGGTCGGCGCGATGGAATGTCCCTCTGTGGAACCTGTCTTTTTATGCGATGCGCTGACGATTGCAACGCAGTCCACCAATTTCCAGTGATCAGGTTCAGCAATAGAGAAGGCAAATGAGTCTTCTTCAACTTCGCCTGCCTGCCATTCCACAAATCCGCCGGGAATGGATCGGGCCGCAGAACCAGACCCACGCCGCGCGAGACGTGAGAGATCCCGTTCACTGAGGCTCAGTCCCGCGGCTTTACTCGCGGCCAGTGCCAGCGCGGCAAACGCCGAAGCAGAGGATGCGATCCCTGCGCCGGAAGGGAAGTTATTTTCGGTCATCACTTCTGCGCGCTCGTTGATATTTGCCACGCCACGCACGATATCAAGAATGTAGGAAACGCGCTCCCGACCCCCACCCGCAATTTCATGCCCGTTGATAATGAGTTCATCGTATGGCAGCGACGGCTGAAAGCTGACGGTCGTGCGTGTGAACAATCCATCGAGGTTCATCGAGATGGATCCGTTCATGGGGAGGCGTAAAGTGTTGTCGCGGTTGCCCCAGTACTTAATAAATGCGATATTTGGGGAAGCTTGGGCGGTGGCTGTCCCACCAGGGGATAATATGGTCATGGTGGGATAATACCACTATCTCGGCGGGGTCACACCTGCCCTGGTGGGCGGTGCCGGGGGAGACCCACGCCGAGCATGTTGTTTTTTCAAACCCTGCACGGGCAATGGGCCAGTGCAGGGCTGTCGACGTGTGCTCGAGAGGAGGAGAAAGGAGCGAGCTGGCACGTCCCGATGAGCAAAACGGTGGGCAGCTAGCGACACAAGGCTCCAGTATTATTCTTCGCCTGTAATGCTAATCCCCAGGCGATGTAAGACCGGGTCGCGGAGTCAAGGTTAGGGCCGTAGGCAGCATCCACACCGCAGGCCACCGCTTTCGCTTGCGCAATATAAGAGCGGGTAGCTGAATCCACCGTGCTGGCTTCCGCTTCGGCTGCCTTAGCCCACGCGGTGTAAGAACGGGTGGCAGAGTCCACATTGGCGACGAGGGGTGCGGTGGCGTTAGCTTTCCGGACCACCAGAACCACGACAGCTAAAACGGAAATGGCAATGAGCAGGCGAATGAAACGATTGGTATACATTTTGATCTCCTTTTTGGTTCAACAAGTTATAATGTTTTCAGAAACCCGAGTGGGTCTCTACCATGCCCATACTGTAGCAAATCGCCATTCCGGTTGGGTGACATAAAATGTCACAAAAAGTGTCACTTATTCATAATCTGAAGCGAACCTGTTTATTTACAGAGTGCCGCAAAATTTATTCAACTTGATATTTGAATTTCAGCCTGTAAATCTGTGCAACCAGTTCACTTACTCGTAAGATAAGCGGTAGAGATTGATGCAAGAACAACATTCCTTTGGCTACTGGCTCAGGCTCAAGAGAAAGACGCTCGATCTCACTCGCGAAGCTCTGGCTGACCGCGTCGGGTGTTCCGTATCAACCATTCGCAAACTTGAAGACGAAGAACGGCGTCCCTCCGCACAGATTGCTGAGCTGCTGGCTGAAATCTTCAAAATTCCCACAACTGAAAGAACGGCCTTTTTACGGTTTGCGCGTGGCGACTGGAGATCTGCTCCCAACCTGGGGGACGAAGAAGCCCCCTGGCGCGCCTCAACACCAGAAATTCCCCAACAACCCCGTTCGAATTTACCGGCAACCTTCACTTCGTTAATTGGGCGGGATAAGGATATTGCGGCTGTCCATGACTATTTGACCAATCCAGATATCCGCCTGGTGACCTTGATCGGCGCGCCCGGAATCGGGAAGACGCGCCTGAGCATCGCGTCAGCGAGCAAGTCACGGGCCGAGTTCTCCGAGGGTGTTTTCTTTGTCGCGCTGGCTCTGCTGGATCAGCCATCCTTGATACCTTCTGCCATTTCACAAGCGCTTGGAT
>JANMSY010000722.1:0-2774 GCA_031389865.1 Anaerolineales bacterium
CTTTTAGTTCGGTTCAGAGCCAGGTCGTCTAGCTTTGATCCTTCCATAAATCCGATTCTCCTTCCAGTTGTCCGACTACCATTGATACATGTATTGGATGATAATTGGAACATGCAGTGAACTTGCTAACCACAACGGTAGTTATGAGCCATCAATTAGCCTTGCATGAATTTTTGCCGATAAAGGGCTCGGTACGAATTGTGCGTGTTTTCTCGTAATTTTGGTGAAGAAGGTATTCAGAATATGCACCATTATTGGTGAAATGTCCTCAGCATTGTCAAAGCTCAGATCAATGCGACTGGTCGCAACTTAATTTCAATTGGACCCTCAATTAGCTTAGGTACAAGCGGCTTTTTTGGGATCACCAGGGAAGCTGTTGAATCAGAAATGGTTTGGGGGTTTACACGCCAATCTGTCCGTTTTGGTATCTCGTGGAGTCCTACTGGAAAGACAACTATTTTATCCGCCAAGATTTTAAGACGCAAAAAGTGCCTATGACTATTTAGGCTCATGGCGCTGTACGAGTCGTTTGCGTTAATTCCAAGGGAGCGGCAAGTAAAATTGAGATACATGCCGAACAAAAAACTTCCGATAATTCCATTTAGGAAAGTTGCCACCAATATAAACGCGGCGTTAAATGACCAGCTCCAGAATAGCAATCCTCGCGACCCTGTGAGCTCCAAGTACACAGATTGTGAAATGATCGTTAGAACGCAAATTTGCACAGCAGCATGCGGCAACCCTGTGAATACCTTCCGCAGAAATGGGCTTTCTGGCTGCGCGATTCTTGCCCCATCATATAGCCATGTCGATCGATCTGCGTATCTCACGTATACAGCTATCAGACCTAGTGCTGCTACTATCCATACTGGGTTCTTTATCGCCGTGAAGGGGTCAGACAGTTCACTATGCATAATACTTAGAAGCCCGAGCGCGGAATAAATTACTCCCACCATCAATGTAAATTTCCAGTTAAAGAACGGAAACCAGATATTCTCACCCAGCAGTTTCTTGCTTTCCTTCCTGTCGGGATAACACGCGGGTTGATTTGCAGGCAGTATTCCGGCGTTCTCGACGCGGCTTAATGTGAATTTGTCTGCTTTTCCAGCCCACCATTGACATGGAATTTCATTTTTTAGAGGGTGAGTAGGATGCAGAAAGGCGCCACCGCCTCCAGACGTAATGAACATTGTGTCATTTGTTTTTGCTTGATAACGGCAGTAATGATGAGTATCGCCGGATAAGACGAGGGCTATTCGGTGGTCTCTTTTTGCTTTCAAAACAATGCTTGAAGCGAAGTACCCCATGGCGCTAAAAGCTTTGTCCTTGTCATTATCAGCACCATACCAACCTGGAACCGCCGTGCACAGAATGATCTCTGAGTGCTCGTCCATGTCAGCAGCAATCTTCCTGAAATAGGCCGCTTGTGGCTGATCAACTCGCTCACTGAGCTGAATATCAATTCCCCAAAGCCAAACTCGATCAGTGAGTTGCAACGCGAAGTAACTTCGTTCCTGTTTGGCGCGCCAGTTGCCTACCTTCCAATCCTTGTGACCACAGAATAGAGCGGTGAAGACATTTAAGCCATCGTACCAATCGTGATTTCCTGGTATGGCATAAATCCTCGGATGCCATGCATCGTCATCTCCAACTTGATCAGGAAGCGCCCATTCGTATGGAAGCTTGAACTGTCGCGTGTAGTTATCCAATGTGGAGTCCGGGTAGACTTGGTCACCACCAAAAATCAAAACACTGCCACGTTCAGTTTTTTGGTTGAAGAACGATAGTTCTTTCTGGGCAAGAAGAGAAGCTATGGCGTAAGTTGAATCAAATCCGTCGCCTAAGTCCGCTGCAAAATCGCACCAAATTGCGCCTTCGGTGTCCTGTTGAAATTGCGTTCGAATGTCCGCGCGTTTTAAGTATTGATCGGGAAGTGCGTCGTCGAGCGCGGCTTGGATCAGGCGCCGGTCGGCGTATTCGCCAAATATCGCCGAAATAAAAACAGGTTTGAGTATTTTCTTTATTACACTTGGATCGAACCACCTCACCATTACTGGCAGTTCGTCAATTTCTCGTTTAGTGACCATTGTTTACCTCAGTACAATTTGACTGTGCCTCGACTGGGAACAAAAACGTGGTGCCAATGACTATAGCTGACCAGGGCAGGGGAGTCATAGTTTTGGTGATCGGAGGTTAGATGGAATAAACTCATTTAATGCGTCATTATCGGTCAAACGCCATGAATACGGGTGGTCTTTGATTCTATTCCCAAAAGCACGTCGTTCGCATAACTAGGCGTTATGGAATGTGGTTGGTACACTGGTCTTCCGGGTCAAAGTGCAGTCCCCGATAAAACCTGAACAGGACTAGCTAACAAACAAGTTTAAAGGGGTAGCAGGTCACTCTCTGACGTTCTCCAAACCAAAGATGGACGCATCGGGCAAATAGCATCGTGATGACAACCGCTCTTCTAAGTTTGCTCCTATCGGTTCTAGAGAAAAATTCTGAATCCTGGAAGAAAGAAAAAAATTCTCTAGTGATTAAACCAGCTTTGGGTAAATCGTCTTCAATCGGTCATAAGTTTCGCGCCAAAGCAAATATTTTTTTCGATAAGTACCGACTTCATTGGGTTGCGGAGAAAAAACTTTTCCGTGTTCAACATAACTCTTTATCTGACTCCAATCAGACAGCGCGCCAGTTCCCATTCCGGCAACAAATGCGGCCCCAAGGCACGATCCTGGATGCCTGTTGATGCGTTGGACGGGGCGCTCCAG
>JANMSY010000716.1:0-2937 GCA_031389865.1 Anaerolineales bacterium
GGAAGAATTCCATGCAGATCCCGTAGTACTGTTATTAGATAATTTTGAATTGTTTGTGGATTCTGAAACAGAAGACCTGCTTGATCTCGAACTCAAGGATGTTTTGGAAAACTTTCTTCGTGCTCCACAACATCAGATAAAAATTATTATTACTACGCGTGTTCCAGCACGTGATTTGGCGCTCATTGAACCAGGTCGACAAAACAACCTACACTTAGATGAAGGATTAGAGTCGCCCTTTGCAGAAAATGTTCTTCGAGCACTGGACAAAGATGGGAGGGCTGGATTAAAAGATGCGACGGATGACTTGCTTGGGCGCGCACGTGAGCTAACACTCGGATATCCGCGTGCGCTCGAATCTCTTTATGCCATTATTTCAGTTGATCGTTACACCAACATTGAAGAACTTCTTTCAGTAGATTTACCTGATAAAGTAGTGGAAAATCTGGTTGGCGAAGCGTTTAGCCGCCTTGATGCAAGTGCGCAGAAGGTTATGCAAGCGCTGGCTGTCTACAATCGACCAGTTCCATCTGCCGGTGTAGATTTTCTCTTGCAATTCCATCTGCCTGGTATAAACAGCTCTCCTATACTTAATCGCTTAGTCAACATGCACTTTGCTCGTCGTGAGGCGGGTCGCTTCTACTTGCACCCAACTGATAGAGAATACGCTTTTGACCGAATTCCAGAGGGAAAAAGTGGTAAAAGTATTGGTAAAGGAGCAAGAAGTCGAGTTTGGGATCAAAATTCTTTACTGTTACGCGCGGCTGACTATTTTGTTGAGGCACGTAAACCACAAAAGGAATGGAAAAGGCTGGATGATCTCAGCCCACAACAGGCTGAGTTTGACTTGCGCTGTGCCGCTGGAGATTATGACAGTGCTGCGCGTGTCTTAGACATTATTGGCTCAGGCTATCTTTTCGTGTGGGGACACTACCAGTTGATGATCGATTTACTATTGCGTGTGAAAGATAAGATTCAAGACAGAGAACTACGCAACAGGAATCTTAATAGCTTCGGGTTAGCCAATCAAAACTTGGGTAAAATTAAAGAATCAATTGTATTCTTTGAACGAGCTTTATTCGATGCACGCAGCAATCAAGATCTTTCTTGGGAAAGTATTTTCCTTAATAATTTGGGGAATGGCTATTTGGAATTGGGCGATGTGCCCATAGCCGTAGAATTCTATAATGAGGCCCTAGTTATTAATCGCAAGGCTCATAACACGCATGGTGAAGTGGTTAGTCTTATAGGTCTTGGCCTTGCTTATGGCGACTTAGGAGAGTCACATAAAGCCCTTGAATTTTACGAAGAGGCAACTGTTCATGCTCGGGCAAATAATGATAAGGATGGAGAAGCAATCTGCCTCGGAAATAGTGGCGATGCACTCCTTGACTTGGACAATATTGAACAAGCCATCAACAAATACTTGCAAGCCATTCAGGTTGCGAATGAAATTGGTTTTACAGCAACACAAAATTATGCTCGCTGGGGCTTAACCCAAGCATACCTCCTACAGAATGACTTGGTTCGAGCACTGAAAACTATTATTGAAGCGCAAGCATACAATATACCGACAACCAATCATGACATCTCAGCACTATTGGGCGTCATTGCATTGAGAGAAGGTGACCTGCTACCCGCAAAAGATGCTTTTCTACGTTCTATTGTGCAGGCAGACCAAATTCTTGCCCAGACACCTGATTTTTATGACGCGCTTGATGCTAAAGGCTTAGCGCTATGTGGATTAGCTTTAGTCGAAGGTAAGTATCATATTTCGACTGCTAAAGATATATTTAGAGTAGCACGCAAGATCACAAGCGCAATGGGAATTGTACAACGCACTCTACGTTTATTTGATGAACTTGCTAAAGCAGATACCGAAGGAATTCTGGTAGAAGTTCGATTAGTGATTGAGGGTAAAGAATAAATCAAATAGCGACGCTCCTGATTAAGGGCGTTGCTGTTTTACACCTGCATCTTTTCCCACTCCCCTAGCTTCACATCCATCTCTTTCTGCAGGCGTTCGTATTCCGTCCCTATCTTGCGGACTTCCTCTGGCTTCACAAATGGACTCTCAAGTTGCGAACTCAGGCTCGCCATTTTTGATTCAAGCTCTGCGATCGTGTTTTCCAATTCCTGCAATTGAGCGATCCTTTTTCTTTCCTCTTTTGTCTCCTTGTTTTTTACGTTTTTTGTATTACGGGTATCGATATTCGATAGTCGAGATTCGGGAATTGGTGCTTCACGCGCAGCTTCCCTCTCTCTCTCCGCTTTCATTTGTGAATATGTGCCGTTGAAGACAGTCAAATGAGATTCATCCGGGTCAATTTCCCAGATCTGTGTGGCGAGCGCGTCGATCAAATAACGGTCGTGGCTCACCAGCAAAATCGTTCCCTGATAAGAATCCAATACGGACTGCAAGACTTCCTGCGAAGTAATATCAAGATGATTTGTGGGTTCATCCAGCAATAACAGGTTCGTATCCTGCAAGGCGAGCTTTGCCAGTGCCAAACGTCCGCGTTCGCCGCCTGAGAGCATGGATACTCGCTTGAACGCGTCGTCGCCAGAGAAGAGATATTTGCCGAGATAATCCCGTCCCTGATGCGGCAACATGGATGACTCGGCCAGGATCTCATCCAGCACCGTTTTATTCGGGTCAAGCCCTTCGTGGGCTTGCGCGAAATAGCCAACATGCAGACTCGCTCCCAGGACCACCTCACCGGCCAACGGAGCGAGAGAGCCGAGGATCGTCTTCAGAAAGGTCGATTTGCCTGCGCCGTTCGGTCCGATCAAGGCCGCACAGTCAGACCGTCGCAATTCCATATCGGGCGCAGAGAAAAGGAATTTTTCAGGCAAACTCCTTTCTGCGGGGTAGCCCACTTTCAATTTTTTAGTGCGGATCACCAGATCGCCAGAGCGACGCGTCGAACGCAGATG
>JANMSY010000013.1:0-14706 GCA_031389865.1 Anaerolineales bacterium
GCGTAAAACAGGAAGTAGTCAATGCCTTTGGCGAAGTGTTTGGATATGAATTGAAATAAAAAAAGAGACAGTCATGCGGGTGACTGTCTCAGAATTTCACCTGTAGTACTTCTTTCACTTACTTCCTGCCTTTTTTGGCCTTGCCTTGAAAAGCAGGTGCATTGATCATCACATATTCACAAATTCGTTCATCCAGCATACGAGTGATAATGCGTTCGTCAACCTGATGCTGTTCAATGCTTTCCCTGGCCACAGTGATCACAGTGGGCAGCTCTGCGTTATAGCGATAATTCAATAATTGATGTAATTTTTCCTTCGCCCAGGGAGTGGCAGACTGCGAGCCCAGGTCATCCAGAACAAGCAACGTGGCTGTGCGTACCTCATCGAAGCGGCGGTCGTAGCTGGTCACTGCGTTGGGACTGAACGCCGCGCGCAGATGATCCAGCAGGTCGGGGATCATCACGAACAGGGGAGGGTCACCCAACCCGGCGCGATAGTTGGCAATTGCCGCAGCGAGGTGCGTCTTCCCACTGCCAAAGGTCCCTTCAAAAACGAGCCAGCCTTTCGGCTTCTCTGAAAAAGCATGGGCAATCTTGAGCGCCCGTTGCAGGGATTTCAATTCATCGGGCCGCAGGCTTTCCTGCGAACGGTCGCTAAATGCCCCAAAGGTCTTGCCTGTCAACAGGTCGAGGGACGATAACTCAGGGTGGCTTGTATCCTCCATCGGGCGGCGGTAATCGGGTGCTGCCATTCGAACAGAGCCAACCAGATCGGGGTCAGACAGGCGCGAGCGGATGCGCGGTTCGATCTCATCCAATGACAAATTGGTTGTGATCACCGTTGAAAGCTTATTGATGTAGCGGTAATTAATGATCTGGAATAATTTTTCCTGTGCCCAGCCGGTCGCGTTCTGCGTCCCGAAATCATCCAGCACCAACAGTTTGGCATTGCGTATCTGGTCAAAGCGTTCTTCAAACGTTGTATCCTCTGCGCCATAAGCAAAGCGCAGCGCATCCAGCAGATCGGGGACGGTCAGAAAGAGTGTGGGCACACCCATGCCAACAGCAAAGTTTGCGATCGCTGCAGCAAGATGTGTCTTACCACTGCCATAGCCACCCTGCAGCAGCAGCCAGCCATTTAAATTTTGCGCGTAGTGATGGGCACGGTTGTACGCCATTTCAAGTGAAGTGGATTGCATCTCACCCAGACCCTTACGGCCGCGCGGCTTGAAAGACTCAAAAGTCAGGTCTTTCAATTCATCAAGATGGCTCAGCGCGAACAGCCGCTCGCGCACCGTGTCGGTGATATTCGCGCGGCGGCAGACACAGATCTCCAGTTTACCGAAATCAGGATGGCCCACTGGCACATCCACGCGCAGGTAGCCACCACCTCCACAGTGCGGACAGTTCGGGTCGCCTGGCCGGTCATTTCTGGGCGCGTTTGCGGAGCTGTTCGATCTTTCGGTCGAGACTTTGTTCGCCAGATTTTTTATCGTCGCGTCTACCTTGCTTTTCGGCACGGCCTTCTTCCTTCCAGTGTTTCAATATGGCTTCACAATATTTCCAATTGCGGGCATTGTGGAGCACGGCTTCCTCAATGGCGTCCACCACCCACTCTGCTGAATACGTATCCTCAGCATCCTTCAGTCTATCTGCGATCAACGGCGTCAGCGGGCCGATATTTCCTTCATACAGCTTGAAAATATTCGGGCGTTCGATCGGGGATATAGCCCCACTACTTTTGGGATTCCATCGTCCATTCTCGATCGCTTCGACCGTGGCCCGCCCCCTGGGGGAATTCAACAGGAAGTACACCGCGGCACCTTTTTTAACCTGGAGTATGCTCCCGCGCTGCACGGCCTTTTCCAGCCCGGACTTGATCTCGTCCGCCGCGAGCCCCAACTCTTTTGCCTCAAAACCGGACTGGGTCAGGGCGTGGAGCGCACCGTCCATGTGCTGCACGCGCCACAAAAGATATAAAGTGACCTTCAACTCCGCTGCATCAGCGATTTGCTTTAGTAACTGATGAAAGAATGCATCAGGGAATTGAACGAACGTTTCGGAGTCGGTGAAGCCTTTGAAAGTTTTCATATATATGTTGCAGGGGCGGATGGCCATCCGCCCTTACAATTAATTATTCATTCGGCCTGAAGATCTTGGTTGCCGCGTTCTCAAACTTGGCGAGCGCGCTGCGGAACACCAGTTCCACGCTGCCCACCGGTCCATTGCGGTGCTTTGCAATAATGATCTCTGCCACGTTTTGCTTCACAGTGTCCTTTTCATATTGATCAGGCCGGTAAATGAACATGACGATATCCGCGTCCTGTTCCAGGGATCCCGATTCTCTCAAGTCTGAAAGCACCGGGCGTTTGTCTGAGCGCTGCTCGACTGCACGCGACAGTTGTGCCGCGGCCAGCACAGGGACATTCAACTCACGTGCCAGGATCTTGAGGTTACGTGAGATATAGGAAACTTCCTGCACGCGGTTGTCATTTCGTGTATCCCCGCCCATTAATTGCAGGTAATCAATGATGACCAGGTCTAGCCCAAACTCCATGTGCAGACGGCGACATTTGGTTCGCAACTGGAGTGGTGTAATGGCGGGCGTGTCGTCCAGGTAGATATGCGTATCACCAAACACCTCGATGGAATGCGTGAACAGCGGCCATTCATCCTCACGCAATCTGCCTGTGCGTAACCGCTGTGAGTCGATCCCAGTTTCCTGGGCGATCAGGCGCTGGACGACTTGTTCGTTCGACATTTCCAGTGAGAAGATGGCAACGTGCTTTTTATGCGTCAGCCCGGCATTCTTCGCAATCGATAGCAGGAAACCTGTCTTACCCTGACCAGGACGACCCGCAATGATCAACAGGTCGGAGGGTTGCAGACCAGTCAGCATTTTATCGAGATCGACAAAGCCGGTGGGCACGCCGTGGATATCATCCGGGCGTTTTGCGAGATCATCGATCCGATCGTAGTATTCGCTGAGCACGGATTTGATCGGCAGGAGGTCATGCTTGAGGCGGCGTTCACTGACATTGAAGACAGCCTTCTCTGCTTCATCCATGACATCGTCAACACTGGTCCGCTCGTTATAGGCGATCGAAGCGATCGTATTCGCGGCATTGATCATCTTGCGGCGGATGGAGTGTCCCTCCACAATGCGCCCATACGATTCGGCGTTCAGCGAGGACGGCACCTGGTTCACAAGCGAAGTCAGATAGGCGGGTCCGCCGATTTCGTTCAACTGGCCGCGGCGGTCCAATTCATCAGAGACAGTTAACAGGTCAACGGGGATGCGCTGTTCGTGCAGGCTGGTGAATGATTCCCAGATCCACTTGTGGCGGTGGATGTAGAAATCATCGGCAGCCAGGAACTGCGCGATGTCATAATAGACTTCAGAGTTAATGAAGACCGCCCCTACAACGGCTTCTTCGGCTTCTCTGTTATGAGGGACTGCCGTGGACGTGGTGGAGGCGGTGGTTTTGTCATCCCCGAAGGGAGCTTCTGGTGGCAGGTAATCGGTCATTTTTTCGTTGGCTTTTTCGGCTTGCCTGATGGCTCATCGTCGTCAGGTTTGCCATCATCTTCCGGGTTATCGAAATCAAGCTTCTCTAGAAAATCCTCGAAGACGGACAAACGCTCGGTCCCTTCCTCGGACAATGGGGCGGTGGTTCCAGCACTTTCGGGCGACACGTCATCCTCCTCGCCTTCGGGCATATCCTGTTCAGGGATGATGCCTGCCTCTTTCATGACACTCGAAGCTACAAGGATCGGCACGTGTGCACGCACAGATAGAGCGATGGCATCCGAGGGACGCGAATCAACCTGCACTTCGGCGCCGTTCAGCTCGGCAATGATGCTGCCGTAGAAAATCTCATCCTGTAACCTGATGATCTCGATGCGGGTAATGCGGGCGTTCAGGGCACCAAAGACATTGTTGAGCAGATCATGCGTCAATGGGCGGGCTGTTTCCACTTCCTGCAATGCCACAGTAATGGCTTCGGCTTCGTATGGGCCAACCCAAATGGGGAGATAACGCTCGGAATCGATCTGTTTCAAGACCACCAGGCGCTGGGGTGTCATCAGGTGCACGCGGACACTATCTATTTGAACTTCAATCATTTCGGGCATGGGGACTCCAACAGTTCATGTACTGTTTATGACTCTTTCATCACGAGTCATGGTGAGGATTTTGTTGTGCCAATTAATAAGGTACTGTGTATTTTAGCATAATCAAAGGCTGCTGTCATCGAGTTGCACGATTATTCAAATAGGACTATAATGTTGCTTCCAAATCGGGGCGTGGCGCAGCCCGGCTAGCGCGCTTGCATGGGGTGCAAGAGGTCGGAGGTTCAAATCCTCTCGCCCCGACTGAAAACGGGACTCTCTTTTGAGAGTCCCGTTTTATTTATGTGTTTATTTATGTGCCAAGGCAGTACGCGAAGTGAACAACAGTGTCCATACGATCAGCCTGGCAAGCACGCATTTTTGGGTTAAATATTTACAAATAATTCGAAGCCAATTGTCATAGTTACCCTATTCCTAGATTTAACCTCCCGAGTATCATTATCCTTGGGCTGGCGCTATTGGATCTCGCAATGTGGTTGCCTGCCCTGTGTTTGCAGACCGTCCGCGTCAGCGGACGGTCTGCCTTTTCTAATTTAATCCTAGCCACCTGACACTTTGTTTGAAAAGTGGTTCGTTGGTCGAGTAGGCGGCGTTTTTCCGCCATATCGAGACCAAAGGGTACCGATGAAACAGTGATTTCCTGCCAATTTGTGGTCTCGATACGCCCCTCCACGAACATTCGGAGCTACTCGACCAGCGGAAACTGTCAGGTGGCTAGTTGAAAGAGAGTTTTTTGGTTTAATAGTAGATTAAGCGTTCCATCACCAGGATACAGCTGACTGATATCGTTGCCGTAAAAAGCAGTAGCGTGATTGGCTGTGACATTTTGCCCTGATTTTCGTCATAGGATGTAACAGCCACCAAGTGTTTTATTTTAGAAGTATGCGCAGGCTATTGCCATGAATAGAACAAAAGAAAAATTCAAGCGAATCGTGAAATATTGGCGTGTGAGTTACCAGCAGGCAGGCGGACGGGAACGCCTGAACATCGGTATGTTCGCTGTGATCATGCTGGTTTATACCTGGTGGGTCATCCTGGTCCACTAAGCGCCAAAAGCAGGTTGCGGAGTTGAATCGTTTCCAGAGCGCCACAAAGTAAATGGAACCATGGGGAAATGAGATCGCAGATTTATCTGGAGCAGTCTTTATAGAAAATGACGCAACAGCATGTGTGAGGGTGGTTGTTGCGCGTCCCGGCGCTGGGTGATGGAAACGGGTATTTCAGTTTGACGTGTGGCTTGCAAAGCCTCACTCCTTCGATTATCCTTGCAGGTGGGAGTGGTTAGGTCCCGGTGGGCTTCCTGGTCTTCAAAACCTGTGGCGGGTCGCGTTGCGAGTCGCGGTGGGTTCGACTCCCATCCACTCCCGCCTATTTTTCGGCGATGGACAATGGATCATGGTCCATTGTCCATCGCCCAACATCTGTACTACAGGTGAAAAATGTCCCTTCCCGAAATGGATCTGCTTACAAATTATGTATCAAGGGTTTTTCGTATCGAAGATGTCACCGCCGGCAACGGCAAGGAACTGATCGCCCGCTACCGCGGCCGCCTGGTGGGTGACGATACCATTGCCGCGTACGACCAGCTGGCGGATGCACTGCGTCCGCACAACATCACGCCCCTTTTTCGGAAGGATGGAGACCGGCAGACCATTATGCTTGTGCCCAGCCTCGTACCCCCCCGCACATCCCCGAGGATATGGATCAACATCGTGCTGTTCATTCTCACCGTTTTCAGCGTGATGCTGACCGGTATTGACATCCCCCCTGAAGCGATCCCTGCCGATGGCTCTCTTCCATTTTCATTTTTGATCCGCAATATTTTTTCAGGCTGGCCGTTTGCCTTGAGCATGTTGGGGATTCTGTTCGTCCATGAGATGGGGCATTACCTGGCCTGCCGCTATTACAAAGTCCCTGCCACCCTGCCATACTTTTTGCCCGCGCCATTGATCAGTCCGCTGGGGACACTGGGCGCGTTCATTATAATGCGCGGCATTCCGAAGAACAAACGCGTATTGTTCGACGTGGGCGTGGCAGGTCCGCTGGCAGGGTTGGTGGTCGCCATCCCTGTCCTGTTCCTTGGTTTGTGGCTTTCGGAGCTCGGCCCCATTGGAGCGCCTGCCGCGGGTAGCTCCGGTATGCTGGAAGGCAACTCATTATTCTATTTATTTGCCAAATATATGATGTTCGGAAAACTGCTGCCTGAACCGGTCAGCATGAGCGGACTTTCGCCAGCTGCATATTGGGTACGCTATTTTCTGACGGGTCACCCGATCCCTTTCAACGGGTTGGATGTGCAGCTCCACTCGGTTGCGCTGGCGGGATGGGCGGGTTTGTTCGTAACGGCGCTTAACCTTCTCCCTGTGGGGACGCTGGATGGTGGGCACGTGGCGTATGGTCTATTTGGCGAGAAGGCGCGCAAGATCTTTCCGATTGCGATTGGCGGCCTGGTTGCTTTAAGCTTCCTGCCGGTGTTATTAACCTTTTCATTAAGTGCGTTCAACTATAGCTGGCTTTTGTGGGTGTTTATCCTGTTCTGGCTGGGAAACGTCCGCGCGCAGCCACTGGATGACATCACCGAACTTGACCCAACACGTCGCGCCCTCGGCATCTTCGTGTTGATCCTTTTCGTATTGCTTTTCACTCCCATCCCGCTGGTCACTTATTAACATGACGCTCCGCAAACTCTACATTGTATTTCTCCTGTTTGTCTTAATTTTTTCGGCATGTTCCAATACGATTTCTGGTGACTCAAGTATGCACACTCCACGTCCGAACGCGACGGAAAACGCGATAGAGGAGAAAACGCCTGTTCCCGCGGCGAGCAGTCTGGAGGTCGAGAAGGAAGACCTGCGCGGGGTCGAGGTGAACGTCTGGCATCCGTGGTTTGGATCCGAGGCAAGCCTGTTTGAGTCACAGGTTGCAAAATTCAATACAGAGAACGAATGGGGAATTGTGGTCAGCGCGGAGAGCAAGGCGAGTTATGCTGAATTAGTCGCGCAAACAAATACAGCACTCGAGGAAAAAAATAATCCGCACATGGTGATCGCGTTCCCTGAGCATGCGCTCGGATGG
The DNA here is from genome assembly GCA_031389865.1 of Anaerolineales bacterium. GTDB lineage: Bacteria > Chloroflexota > Anaerolineae > Anaerolineales > Villigracilaceae > Defluviilinea. The sequence continues at coordinate 7,206 of JANMSY010000013.1, forward strand.
GATGAGAACGTCCTGGATTTGAACCTGTATGTGAATGATCCCGTTTATGGTTTGAGCGTGGATGATATTCTGGACTTCGCGCCGGTCATCTGGGATCAGGACACTGTGAATGGAAAACGATTCGGCGTGCCCGCGCAACGGACAGCCCGCTTCCTTCTCTACAATCAGACCTGGGCGCGTGAACTGGGGTTTGATTCGTCCCCCGCGACCTCTGTGGAATTCGAACAACAGGCCTGTGGGGCGAACAACGCCTTGAACGCAGATGAAGACCCCAATAACAACGCTCTCGGCGGCTGGCTGATCGATACCCATCCGATGACGCCCCTTTCATGGCTGCTGGCTTTTGGAGGCAGCGTGCAGGAGGAGCAAAGCTATCGTTTCCTCACGCCGGGTAATATTGCCGCGTTCAGGTTTGTAAAAGTCCTGCAGCAAAAAGGCTGTGCGTGGGTGCCTTCCCCAGACCTTTCTGTTTTTGATCGTTTTGCTGCACGACAGGCACTTTTTGCAACTGCCAGCCTGGAGGAGTTTTCGGATCAGTCACGTGCCTTCTTTACCTCCGGTAGCACCGATGAATGGACTGTGTTATCCTTTCCCGGCGATGAGGGCGACGCGTTTGTGGTGTATGGTTCGTCCTTTGTAACGTTTGAATCGGATGACGTGACCCAGCTTGCTTCCTGGCTGTTCATGCGCTGGATGCTCTCTGCTGACAACCAGGCGCGCTGGGTGCAAAGCACTGGACTCTTTCCGCTGCGAACGTCGACGATGAACCTGCTCGCCGATTATTCGGCAGACCATCCACAATGGGCGACTGCCGTTAACCTTCTCCCGAACGGGGAACTGACTCCACAGCTTGCCTCATGGCGCGTGGTACGCATCATGCTGGGAGATGGTTTCCGAGACATGTTCGATACCATCCGCCACCCCGACCTGACCGATGGACAGATCCCCCTGATCCTGAAGCAGATGGATGAAACGGTAACGGATCTAAGCGAGTAAAGTCATTGCGAGCCCCGAGCGATAGAGCGTGGGTGAAGCAATCTCCTGTCTAGCGGATAAATTGCATGGAAGAAGATCAATCCTTTAATAGGAGCTTGCTTCGTCGCCACAAACGCTCCTCGCAATGACAATAAATAGTTTGGAGGAAAAATGGATTACGTTCAGATGGGCCGCACGGGTCTCAAAGTATCACGTCTTTGTCTGGGCACGATGAATTTTGGTCCTAAAACGACCGAGGAAGATTCATTCGCCATCATGGACAAGGCACATGACCTCGGCATCAATTTCTTCGATACAGCCAACGTCTATGGCTGGAAGACCGGGGAGGGTATTACAGAACAAATTGTGGGACGCTGGTTTGCACAGGGCGGGGGCAGGCGGGAGAAAACAGTCATCGCGACCAAGGTGTATGGCAAGATGGGCGACTGGCCCAACCAGTCGCGTCTCTCGGCGTTGAGTATCCGCCAGGCTGTAGAAGGTTCGCTCAAGCGGTTACAAACAGATTACATTGACATGTACCAGATGCATCATATTGACCGCAATACCCCGTGGGAGGAGATCTGGCAGGCCATGGAGACTCTCGTTCAGCAGGGAAAAGTGCTCTATGTGGGCTCATCCAACTTTGCAGGATGGCACATTGCCAAAGCCAATGAGATCGCCAGGTCACGGAACTTCATGGGCCTGGTAAGCGAGCAATGCCTCTACAATCTCAAGGACCGCATGGCTGAATTGGAAGTGATCCCTGCCTGCCGCGATTATGGGCTGGCTGTGATCCCCTGGAGTCCACTCGCGAGTGGTTTGTTAGGCAGCTCAGTCGGCGCGGATAAGACGGGCCGCCGCGCCGAAAAAGGTGTGAAGGATGACTTCAAAAAGTATGCCACTCAACTGGATAAATACCAGAAGTTCTGCAAAAAGAAAGATGAGAAGCCGGCAGACGTTGCCCTGGCGTGGCTTCTGGCGAATCCTGTTGTGACCGCGCCCATAATCGGTCCGCGTACGATGGAGCAATTGACAGGCAGCCTGCGCGCGTTGAAGATCAAGTTCAGCAAAACGGATATGGAGGAGCTGGATGCAATCTGGCCCGGTCCAGGCGGCGAAGTGCCTGAGGCTTTTGCGTGGTAATTGCGTAGATAATATAACAAAAAGGCATCGCGCTGAGCAGAGTGGCGTTTCGTGCCACGAAGACGAAGCGGTTCGACTGCAACTCACCATAGCCCCGATGTCTTGCGGGAGCTGGAAGGTAAACTCAATGCCCGAATCACAATATCGCGCCCGAGAGGTTGGCGCAAAAACAAATGAAGTCGTCGAATATGACCATGACGAGTCCCTGCCGGGCAAGCCGCTGCACATCCTGATCCCTGGCGGATTGGTGGCGCTGGCTTCGCTGGCGGTCATCATTCTGGTCGCGTATCTGACATGGATGGAAGGCCGCTTCGAACAGACCACCGGACTCCTCCTGATCGGGCTGCTGGCTCCGTTCTACGTGGGCGGGGTGTTCCTGTTCAGTTATGGGTATGAGTTGTACAACATGCCGCGTGCATTACGGTTAACAGCGATCATTGTGTTCCTCACGTTTGCGGCGGTTGTGATCGTGGCGGTACTGTTCTTTGTGCTTGCCGGAGGAAAAGGTCTTCCCGAATCTTCCTCTAAAAAGAAGTCCAGTGGCAGGGCGAGAGTCCAGACGAACAAGCCGTCTTCATCGTCAGGCGGAGGCTTCGGGCTCCCCAATATGGGTCCAGTCATCGCCATGGGTGGCCCGGGACGCGTACATACCCGCGAAGTAACGCGCGAGGTCGTGAAGGAAGTACCCGTCGCGCCGCGCTCGATCGACTGCCCCTATTGCAGGCGGTCCTATGTGCCTGCGGAACACAACTATGCCTGTCCGGCCTGCGGTGCGTCAACACCAAAAGAGCTGATCGAAGAATCACAGACCCCAAAAAATATATCCACCGAATAACAAGATTTGTCTTACAATTAAAAGACATCCCGCAGGTTCATCGAAATATCCTTCATGACCACCTGCGGGATGTATACATGATGATGCCTTCTCCGAGGTACTCGTATCCACCCATCTTGTTTGCGGCACTCGCCCGCGACATTCTTCTCTTGCGCAAGCGGGATTTTCATAAAGATGCAAGAGCCTGTATCGCAAAGTTAAATCCACCGCTCAACGTTTTGGGAGGTGAAAATATCCCTCAGCACGGACCCTGTGTCATCACGGTCAATCACTATCACCGCGAGGGTTTTGGCGCGGAGTGGCTTGCGCTGGCAATTGCCGCGCTGGTTCCCGTCAACATGCACTGGATCATGACGGGGGAGTTCATGTATCAGGGGAAGTGGTATGAAGCGGCCGGGGCAGGGTGTTCGCGCATTTTGTTGAACCGAATCGCACGGGTCTATGGATTCACCACCATGCCTCCGATGCCGCCGCGCGCCAGGGATATTGAGGAACGTGCCGCATCGGTCCGCGCGGTGTTGGAGTATGTGAAGCGCGCGAAGGATCCGATTCTCGGACTTGCGCCTGAAGGCTACGATACACCCGAAGGGATTCTAACGAGACCCGCCCGCGGCCTGGGAAGATTTGCCTTGTTATTGTCCCAAGCAGGCTTCGAATTTATTCCTGCCGCCGTATATGAAGCGGATTCAATGCTGCACGTCCATTTTGGAAAGCCTTATACTTTGAGTAGCACGCAGGAGCTAACATCCGACGAGAAAGACACACAGGCGTCGCAGATCATCATGGAAAATATTGCAGGGCTTTTGCCTGTGCACCTTCGAGGAGAATTCATTTGAAAAAATTGAACATCTCGCAACTGTTCGTGCTGAACGCGTATTGGATCGGGCTTTCGTTCATGTGGAGCGCGCTGCATCCGATCATTCTGCCGGCGGTGCTGCTCAACTATGTCCCCGATGACAGGAAGAATACGTATCTTGGCTTGCTCACGTTTGTGGGTCTCATCATTGCGATGGTGGTTCAGCCCATCTCGGGCGCACTTTCTGATGGATGGAAATCGCGCATCGGCCGAAGGCGCCCGCTGGCGATTCTGGGCACGTTGTTCGATTTTGTTTTTCTTTCGATCCTCGCATGGGTGGGTGGCTTCGTCTGGTTGTTCATCGGATACATCGGGCTGCAGTTCAGCTCCAATATCGCGCACGGACCCATGCAGGGACTCCTTCCCGATCGCGTGCCGAAGACGCAACTCGGCGCGGCTTCGTCCTTGAAGACGTTCATGGACATGTTCGCACTGATCATTGCCTCGCTTCTGGCGGGACGTATGTTTGATTCAGCTACCGGTGACCCCACCAACATCATGCTTGTGGTGATCGGCCTGCTGGCCGTCTCTGCAGCGATCACAATTTTTGGCGTACAAGAGGAACCCGCGCAGGATGGTGAACGGACAGATTGGGGAACTGTTCTCAGTCAGTTCAAAATTAAATTCAGCGATAATCCTGGTTATTGGTGGCTGCTCGTCGAACGGCTGTTGTTCCTGCTTGGCATTTATGGCGTGCAAACCTTTGCTCAATATTATTTGCAGGATGTTCTGCGCGTCCCAGACCCGCCCAGGCAGACAGGTGACCTGCTCGCCGCGTTGACGATTGCCATCGTGGTACTGGTCCTGATTGGCGGCTGGCTGACGGATAAATACGGTGCAAAGAAGATCCTGTACTTTGCCACCTATCTTGCAGCGACTGGGGTCTTCCTGATGGTCTTCGCCAGGGATATGCGCGGCTTGTTGATCTTCGGAAGTTTATTCGGTTCAGGAATCGGCTTGTTCCTTACAGCAAATTGGGCACTGGCAAACACACTGGCTCCCGAAGAGGAAGCGGGTAAATATCTGGGCTTTACGAATCTGGCAACGGCTGGTTCTGCCGCGATCGCGCGTCTCGAAGGTCCCATACTCGATTGGTTGAACCGTGCCTGGCCGGGGGAGTGGATCGGTTATAAAGCTTTGTTTATTTTTGGCGCGTTGACCATATTCCTGAGCGCCTTTATTCTGAAGAAAATTGATGTACGGACTCATGAAGCCCGCGTGGAAGATTCCAAAGTTCATGCATAAGCGCTACTCTACATCCCTGCAAAGTGTTGAACAGTCGTGGGGTAATCATAGGTATTGAGTCAAGTATGTTTGATGTCATTGTGTTAAAGTAGGGGAGTAAGGTGATTTCTCTTCTCCTCCTTTTTGTGAAAAAACCGCGGTCGGCGTCCGCGGTTTTTTCATTTAAGGGTTGCTGATTATGGGTGCTGATAAAATATCCCTGATGAAGATCCATGTCAGATCCATTGGAGGTGCAGCATGCGATTGATGTATATCAACGGTGAATTTACCCGAGGCAGCGCGCAGGATGAGATCCAGGTCACAAACCCCGCGACCGAGGAAGTACTGGATACTGTCCCGCGCGGAACTGCTGAAGATGTGGAGTCAGCTGTACGCTCCAGCATGGGGGCGTTTAAGTCCTGGAAGAGGATGGGCGCCAACGAGCGGACAAGCCTCCTTCATGAAATAGCGGCGAAGATCAGGAATCACAGGGAAGAGATCGTTCACCTCCTAACCCTCGAAGAAGGCAAGCCTGTTTCGGAAAACGATGAAGAGCTCGAATGGGTGGCGAATACCTTTGATTATTATGCCGAATTGGGACGGCACGACCGTGGACGCGTGATCCCGCCTGGCGAGCATTCGCAGTTCAACTTTATCTTGAAGGAACCCTATGGCGTGGTGGGATGCATCGTGCCGTGGAATTATCCATTGTTGCTTATGTCGTGGAAGGTTGCACCTGCACTGGCCGCAGGGAATACCGTTGTCATCAAGCCCAGTGAGATGACTCCGCTAACTGCCTTATACATGGCTGAGCATTGCTTCGATGGCTTGCCTGCGGGTGTAGTCAATGTGATCACGGGTTTCGGCGCAGAGACAGGTGAGCCATTGGTGAAACACCCCGATGTTCCGGTGATCGCCTTTACTGGGAGCCTGGCAACCGGCCAGCGGATCGCATCCCACGCCGCGCCGATGATGAAGAAACTTCATCTTGAATTGGGTGGCAAGGATGCAACCGTCATTGCCGAAGACGCTGACCCTGAGCTCGCGGCGAAGGCTGTGGCGTATGCCGCGCTGATCAACGCGGGACAGGTTTGCACGAGCACCGAGCGGGTGTACATCCCAAAGCGCAAGGCAAAACAATTCACCGAAGCGATCGTGGAGCACGTGAAGTCGCTGCGATTGGGTTCAGGACTGGATGCTTCAACCGATGTCGGACCGATGATCGGCGACTCATATCGCGCCAAGATCGAATCGCACGTGCAGGATGCGCGTATGCGCGGCGCTCAAATATTGACAGGCGGCCAGCGGCCGAGGAATTTCGCGAAAGGCTGGTTCTACGAGCCGACAGTGTTATTGGGCGTTGACCACTCCATGCTCATCATGCGGGAAGAAACATTTGGTCCGGCGGTGCCGCTGATGGAATACACATCCTTTGAAGAAGCGATTGATCTGGTGAACGATTGTCAATACGGCCTGGGCGCGGTCCTGCTCTCGGAAGACCCGAAGAAGATCAAGATGTTCTTTGAGGATGTCAAGGCAGGGACTATCTGGATCAACGACCCGTTGACGGATAATTACGCCGGTCCCTTTGGCGGGATGAAATACTCCGGTGGCGCGCGTGAACTCGGCATCGAGGGCCTCGACGAATTCCGCGAGACCAAGCACGTCCACTGGGATTTCAACCTGGAGGATAAGTCGTATTGGTACCCGTATGGGCGGGGCTAAGTCTGCTGTGAGCCAGGCGACATGATTTTGTGGAGCGCAGTCGAAGCCCTATGATCGAACCTCTCACTCAGATATCCTGATTACCACTATGAAAAAAACTCACCTGCCCACCCTTGTTGAAATCGAAACATTAACTGCCTATTTGTCGCGCTTATATAAAGAAGGCTTCTCGCCGATTGAAAACTGGAGGGGTGGAGAGAAACAGAAAAATGGTTCAGTGACGCTTCCCTACCCAAAATATAACCCGTTGGTCGAGGAATTCTTCCGTCATGTATCCGGCGATGGATGGCTGGATTATGAATACGATCCCGAGCAGGCGTACCGGATGCTGAAAGATGAAAACGCGATCAAAATCGCGTCGCTGGAACAGATCCAGACCATGTTGACATTCTGCGTGCGAGGGGAACGCTTTTCGGATGGGCATTGGGGCGATATGATCGAAAAGGGATATATTCGCCGGTTGCTTGAACGATTGAATGAAATCAAGCTCAAGCGGTCAAAGTAACAAATTGCACTTCTCCTGTACACGATTACACAAGCTGAAATTCTTGATGAAGGCTTTCCTGATTGTGGTAAAATGGCGTTCGCACGCGGGAGTCGCCAAGTGGTAAGGCATCAGCCTTCCAAGCTGATATTCGTGGGTTCGAATCCCATCTCCCGCTCTGGCTCAGTGACCAGTAATCAGGACCAGTGAAACAGTTACTGGCTCACCGATTACTGGTTAATTATTACTGGAATGGGGC
>JANMSY010000001.1:0-7336 GCA_031389865.1 Anaerolineales bacterium
ATGGCATCATCGCGCCGAACACGACCCTCGCGCGCGAGGGGTTGAAGTCCCGCTATCAGGGAGAAGCAGGCGGATTAAGCGGGAGTCCGCTGCGGCTTCGGAGTGAGGCGGTGTTGCGTCAGCTGGTGAAATATGTGGACGGGAAAATCCCAATTGTGAGCGCGGGAGGCATCATGAATCCCACTGATGCAAAACGGCGCATGGACCTGGGTGCGATGTTGATCCAGATCTATACCGGGTTGATCTATCAGGGACCCGGTCTGATAAAAAAAACTCTGGTGGAGCACTAACGCTCCACCAGAGTTTTTTACTACTGGGCAGGGTGTAAGGCAGCTTGCGGTGCTTCTTTTGGATTTTTGAAGAAATCAGGTGCCAGCGGCAACGGTTGGAAAGCTGGATCTGGGTGAAACAAAAGCAGACTTTTTCCGTCTTAACTATAGACACGGAAACGCGTGGAAAGGGATAACGCAGCTGAAATCATGGTAGTTTGAGGTCCCGCATGGGGTGGATGTCTGGAATCCAACATCCATTCGTAAGGTTTTAAAAACTCCTTTTGTGGTATATTGGCGGCACTATGGACGAAAAAATAACAATTATTGAAGGTCCTCCTCCTGTTTTTGAAGCAGTAAATGATGGCTGGGCACTGGGGTTGAATGAAGGCTCACGTTTATCGGTCCCTGCACTCACCCGTTTGCGGACATTTAACGGTCCTGCTCTTGTGGAGCGCTGTTATCGGGCCTGGAATTCCAAGACCCCCATACATCTGTATTATCGTAATGATATGGGCGTCGAACAGGCGGCCCCGATCCTTGCGGCCCGCAACGTGGAAACGTCTGATGGGCATGTGCTCCTGTTGTGGGTCTATCTAGATCATGATAAAGTGGAGTACGAACTGGATAAAGGGGAAGACGAATCTGACGAAGACAATTTCGAATAAGGAAAAAGACCGGACGAACGTCCGGTCTTTTCATACTTTATAGTTGATTTTAGTCATATTGACGGGTATCTGACTCTCATGATAACGTTAAGCCGTAATTGCTTTACCGAGTAGTTTTTTATGAGCATGTGTATGACAACAACCCGAACTGCAAGCGGGCTCCCTGTCCGGGATGCCCGCTTATATTTTGTCTATCATCAAAACCCTCAATAGGAGAAACTCAATGTCAGGACAAATCAATGCCTTTGATATGGCACAGAAGCAATTCGACGGTGTCGCCGAATTGCTTAAACTGGATAACGGTGTGCGCGAAGTTTTGCGCTGGCCCATGCGCGAATATTCCTTTCGCATCCCCATTCGCATGGACGACGGCGCGATCGGCGTCTTCCAGGGATTCCGCGTTCAGCACAACGACGCGCGCGGCCCCAATAAGGGCGGTATCCGCTTCCACCCGGCTGAGACATTCGACACCGTGCGTGCACTCGCCACATGGATGACCTGGAAATGCGCCGTTGCAGACATCCCTCTCGGTGGTGGCAAGGGTGGCGTAATCTGTGATCCTTCCGCTCTGTCTTCAATCGAAAAAGAACAGATCTGCCGCGGTTGGGTGGGTGCCATGTGGAAGAATATTGGCCCACGCAATGATGTGCCAGCGCCCGACGTTGGAACGACTCCCCAGATGATGGGCTGGATGATGGACGAATATTCACGTCTCGTGGGTCAATACACCCCGGGCGTGTTCACCGGCAAGCCACTCGGTGGCGGTGGTTCTGAAGGCCGAACCGAAGCCACAGGCTACGGCGTGATCTACACTGTCCGTGAGGCCATGAAGCATCTCAGGATGGATTCCACGAAGACCGTTGCGGCCATTGAAGGCTTTGGCAACGTGGCGCAATATGCTGCCATCGGCTTTGTGGACCAATTGGGTGGCAAGGTCGCATGCGTTTCCTGCTGGGATCGCCACGACAAGAAATCCTTTACCTACAGCCACAAAGACGGAGTAAATCCTCGCTTCCTGCTCACCATTGTGGATCAGTATGGAACCATTGACAAGAAAGCTGCGGAAGAAGCCGGCTACGTGATAGAAGATGGCGAAGCCTGGATCACCAAGGAAGCCGATGTCTTGATCCCCGCCGCGATCGAAGGTCACGTAAATAGCGATACCATCCAGAAGATGTCGAGCCGCGTTCGTATCGTGGCCGAAGGTGCCAATGGGCCATGCACCATGGAAGCGGATGAATTCTTCAAATCGAACAGGATCTTCAACATCCCCGATTTCCTCTGCAACGCAGGCGGCGTGACAACGTCCTACTTCGAGCAGGTCCAGAATGATATGAACTTCTACTGGACGAAGCAGGAAGTCCTCGAAAAACTCGATACCAAGATGACGCTGGCTTTCGATGCCGTGCGTGAGACAAGCGAAAAAGAAGGCGTATACATGCGTGACGCGGCCTACATGGTGGCGATCACACGCGTAGTCAAGGCAATGGAACTGCGCGGCTGGCTCAACGCAACCTGGTAATCGTAATTTTTGGATAGAAAAGGATGCGCCTGATTAGGCGCATCCTTTTTTGTTTCTTCGCTTTATACCCAGCCGACTACTGATTCCGTTATCTCAGTCTTTATGTGCCTCCAGGCAAACAACACCCTGTGCACCAACCACTGCCTCGTGGACAACACCAGCAGGCAGGTCGAGTCTGTCGCCTGCGTTCAATGTGGGTTGTTTGCCAGGCTCAGGCAGGCCAAAGGTGATACTTCCCTCTACCACGTAGATGACCTTGTTGTATGAATGTGAATGAGCAGCGTACATATCGTGAGGTCCGTTGGACCACGAATAGGGACTGAGTCCCTCGTCCGACATAAGGCGCCAGAGGGTGGATTGGCTCGGGGAAACGGGGTCAGCCCAGGGCGTGACGAGAGGCGTGTTCATAATCTTTCCATTAATTCAATTCGATTCCCAAATGGGTCAAGGATATGCACGCGCTTGTATCCATCCAGCGGTGGTGGGGATGTGTCGGTCTCATATCCTGCCTCCTGGATCTTGGCGATCAGTTCATCGAATCCACTGACGAGGAAGGCGGGATGGGCTTTGTGCGCCGGCTTGAAATCCGCTTCGACACCGATGTGGAGCTGCACGTTCTGCGACTGGAACCAGGCACCGCCGCGTTTTGCAAGCTCAGCTGGTTTGGGAATCTCCGTGAAACCCAGCAGGCTGACATAAAACGCGCGCGCCTTTTCTTCTTCACCGGACGGCATGGCGATCTGCACGTGATCAATGGAGAGGATGGTCATTTCTATTTACGGCTCGATCGGATATCCTGCTTCGAGCCAGTCGGCAAAGCCGCCCAGGATGGGAGTGACATTTGTATAACCGTTATTAAGGAGAAGGAACGCCGCACGGGCGCTTGTGTGCTCGTCCTGTCAGGTGCAGTAGGTGATGATCCACTGGTCCTTCTCGAGGTTCAGGCCGGTCGGGTTGGTCTCGATCTCGGGTAGCGGAATGGATATTGCACCGGGAATATGGCTTGCCGCGTACGCTTCCGCGCTGCGTACATCCACAATGACAGCCGCGCCGCTTTCGCTGGCTGCCAGCGTTTCTTCCAGGCTGACGCGTGGGACTTCGGCCTCTGTGCGTGCAAGTTGCGGTGCATCAGTTGACCCCACAGAACTGCATGACGCAATCGTTAGCGCTAAAAATGCCATGATCAGAAATATTTTTGCTTCTCTCTTTTTCATAGGTTGTTCCTTTAAATAAAGACAGTGATAGTCACTGTTTAAGTATGACCATCACTGTTAATACTACAGTTCGCAATATCTATCAATGCGTCTGCCGATGATGGCGATGCTGTCATCCCAGAATTTGCGCTTCGTAATATCGATGCCAAAGCGCCTGGCAAGCTTGGCGGCTGTCTCTTCACCCGTGGATGCAAGCAGGTTTTTGTAATCCTGCACAAATGCATCACCGCGTTGTTGATAGATCGCATACAATCCGGTTGCGAACAACAAACCAAATGCATAGGGGTAGTTATAGAATGACAAGTCTGCGGAGTAGTAGTGTGGTTTCCAGGTCCACATATACTTTTGCAGGTAACGTTCATCGAGCCCATCACCATAGGTCTCTTTTTGGGCGCGTTCCATGATGTCGTTGAAATCATCCGCCGACAGTTCGGATTGTGCACGACGTTCAAAGACCTCCTTCTCGAACAGATAACGGGAATAGATATCCACAACGATCTGGCCTGCGCCCTGGATCTGCGCCTCAAGCACGGCCAGCTCCTCCTGCGGGTCTTTCGTGGAGGCGAGAACGGCTTCCGTTACGATGGTCTCGCACATGGTGGATGCGGTTTCTGCGAGAGTCATGGGTGTAAGCTGCTGCAAGACGGTTTTATTCGCCTGATAGGCACATTCGTTGTGGAAGGCATGACCCAGCTCATGGGCCAGCGTGCTGACCTGATCGAACGAGCCATCAAAATTGCACAGGATGCGGCTTTCCTTCACGCCTTGTACTTCTGTACAGAATGCGCCACCACGTTTGCCTTCACGCTGCTCTGCATCGATCCAGTTGTTGTCAAATGCGCGTTTGGCGAATGATGCAAGATCTGGAGAGAACCTGCCGAAATTCTCAAGAATAAAGTCGCGTGCTTCCTCGAAGGAATACACTTTATCGGTCCGTCCCACGGGTGCAAAAATATCCCACCAGGCAAGCTTCTCCTTGCCAATCTTCTTCGCTTTCGCGCGGAAATATTTACGGAACATTGGGAAGGCATCTTTCATGGCAGAGAGCATTGCTTCCAGAGTCTTGCGGTCCATGCGGGCGGCGTCCAGCGAAGAGTGGATCGCATCCTTACGTCCACGTTTTTTGTTTAACGTGTTCGCTTCACCCTTGACGCCGTTCAGGCATGCGGCCAGCGTTTCCTTGACCTCATCCCAGGCTCTGTTCTCCGCCTCATATGCGCGACAACGCGTTCCTTCATCTGAATGTGAGCGCAGGTTGATCAGCGCCGGCATGGGTAACTTCTCAGTTTTGCCATCCAGCTCAAAGTCCACGGACAGCTGCGAAGTAACTGTTCCCTGCAGTTTGCTGAAGGCATTGCCTCCACTGAGGGACAATTCAGACGCAAGCGCTTCCTCCGCTTCACTCATCAGGTACCTGCTTTGCTCGGCGGCTTCCCTCAACATGAATTCGTGCGCTTTCGCAGGTTTACTTTCCTTTACGATTTGATCGAGCTTTGGGGCAAGCTTTCCAAGCCATGCGGTGAATTGCGTCATCAGTTGGTTCATGGGCAGGCTGGCTTGTTCAAATTCGGACAGTGTCTTCATCGCCAGTTTGTTGCGCGAATCTGTCGTGACGTATGAATAGATGAATGGCACGATCGTGCCTGAGAGAGTCTGGATCCTGTTGATCTGGTCAATGGCTTTGCCGACCAGTGCTGCCAGGTCTTTGGCTTTGGTTTTCGTGTTTGCCTGGCTAAGTTTATTCCTGAAGAATTTCTCCAGCGTGGCAACCTTTTTTTTATAGTCATCGACGGCGGCTTTAAACTCTTTTGATTCGAGTGACGGATAAACGTTGGAAAGATCCCAACGTGGGGCAGAGACTGTCATGGTGACTCCTTGTGAAATGAAGTACGGGTAGTATATCAAATTCGAGCATGTGTGTCCCCCCACCCCGGAATGGTCTCTCAACGGCAGATAAATATTGGGACTCGGGATGCTCGCAGCATGTAATCGAGCGCGCTGCCCACAAATACCTGCTGCAGCATGGACCCACCGTGACTGCCCATCAGCACCAGGTCAGCATGGCGCTCTTCAACAGTGCTTTTCAAATGATCCATCGCACCATGTTCGCTCAGGATGTAATCGGCTTCGACTTCGTGAATATCCAAATACCGCCGGACATAATCCTGCGCATCCGCTTTTACCCGTGTGCCATCCCGCGCGGTGAAAACAAGCAATTCTGTTTTCCAGATTTCAGCCAGATACGTGGCGACAAACAAGGCTTCCTTTGCGCGGTCCGTTCCGTCATATGCCAGTACTGCGCGTTTGAATTGTGTGGCCTCGCCCGGGACGCCCAACACCGGGCGGGACGAGTTGACGATAATGGAGCGGAATGGGGACTTAAGTGTGGCGAGCCCTCCCAGTGGTGGATGTACGATTTTCAACACGATCAAATCTGTCATCGTGGCGCGCTCGCAGATCTTCTTTGTGATCTCGCCAGTTTCGATGAAAAGTTTTCCATCTATATCGGCTGAAGCGCATTTTTCGTTGAATTGTTCCCGAACGGCAAGCGTGCCTGGACTTTCCATTTTCTCTTTGGAGTCAACAATATGCAAACCGTGGATCTTTGCCTTTTCGCGTTGCGCAATGGTGATAGCCTGCTCGAGCGAATCCCAGCTTTCAGGGTCGCCGCTTAAAGGGACAAGAATGTCAGCGAATAGATGGTCAGTGTAACGCGTGGCAGTACGTGCCTTGCGCCAGCTACCTGGCTCGGACCTCATGCTTTTTTCGAGGATCAAGTCTGTTGCTGCTATGTCAGATTGGATCTCCCAGCCCTGCTCCTTCTCAAGTGTGGCGCGATTCTCCGCGATCCAGATATATAAGTCTGTGATGGTACGTCCCGGGAACCAGTGTAAGAGTCCGCGGTCGCGAATGGCCTCAGCAAGGGGAATATACATTGTGTCGTACCAGTTCGCGGCTGCGTCTTGCAGCGAGACTTCCTGTTTTTGTTCCTCCTGCAGTAGATATTGACAGATATGGATTTGTCCCATCAATGTCTCATACTGGCAACAGGTGCTGACGCTAAGGTCCACATTGGGTTTTGAATCCATCAAACGTGTTTCATCCAGGAACTGGGCATACTCGGCTTTGATGATCAGGTCCTCAGGCTGCACATCGGGCGTCAGGGTAATATCAGTTCTAAATTCAATGACCCGCGCTTCAATGGAGGTGAAGCCCTCCTGTTTTGCAATGGACACGCGATGATTGCCATCCACCACAAAATAAACTTCGCCAACCTTGTAAACTTCAATTGGAGGCAGGCCTGCACCGGTATCCAGGAATGCAGTTTTGACATTTGCCCAGCGCTGTTGATCACCTGCGTGGCGTGGCAGAAAGGTGCGCGTAAATTCAGTGTAGCGACCCACACTGCCCACAATGGAATTCAGCGGAATCTGTTGTACGCCCCGCTCGGTGCGTGCATGCAGCTTCAGTTTTTCAGCCACTTCTTCGTAGGATAGCAGCCGATTCGATTTTCCTGTAATACGCGCAAGGATTTCCTGTATTCCCGCCTTCTGACGCGCAGTCTGGAAATCATGGATTGCCATTTGAAATTTATATGGGTCAGGTGCCATTTATTCCTCCAATGCAAGAGCAATGGCTTGCTCCAGGGTCATTGTACTTCCT
>JANMSY010000043.1:0-1870 GCA_031389865.1 Anaerolineales bacterium
GTTATTGTCAAGCATTTCCCCGAGATCTCTGATTGGATTCCAAAGCTGGGGAACCAATACCAGAAGATGGATCGTGCTGTCCCAGCATTCTCCTTCTATACGGCCTCCCATTCGAGCATCGAACTTGTAGACCGCTTGAACACCCGGTAGCCACATCACGATTCTTCTTGCGATCTCCTTCTCCAGTGCGTGTTTAAAAGCCTGCAGGAAGTCACAGCGTTGACCCAACCGCTCCAACTCAACCTGCTGAAGCAATGGGTGTAATTGGGACTTCGCCTCGGTCAGCGCTTTTTCACAGACATCATTGGCCAGCTGGCTGAGGCTGCCTGAGGTGGTAACCGTATGATCTAAAACATCTTCCCAGAGATGAACCTTAAATTTTTTCACGTTATCTTTATCCAACCAAAATCGTCCAGTCTGCAAGGCTTCACTGCGGAAATGCTGGTGATATACGATCAATAACGCGAGAAAAAAGGAATTGTTATGGAAACGGGATTAGACTCCAATGAGAGGATGGGAAGGAATTAAACCAAACAACACGATGTATCGGGCGTTAAGGATACAGAATCATCACATCACCGAACTCTGTTCGAAAATCGCCGATCAGCCTGCTTTGACGTATCGGTCAAAAAACTCAATCGTGCGCTGCATGGCATCGCTAAAGTAGTTTGAAATATTGTGGTTATCTCCATCGTAGATATAGAGCTCCGCAACTTGATCGGCTGCAAGCAGTTCATCGTTGAGCATTTGCGAGAACTCCCACGGCACATCCTTATCTGCCGTCCCATGGTGCAACTGGATGGGTCCATTCAGGTCACGTAGATAAGCGTTCGATGAAATGGAGTTCCAAAATTCGGGGTTTTCCTCCACGGAGCCATACGACTGCTCGAGCGAGTAAACCCAGGACCCCGGAGACGCAGTTGTAGACCTGGCACCCGCGTTCCAGCGCGTGAAAAGGTCAGGATAACGTGCCACAACTCCTGCCCAGATTACGCCTGCTTTGACGTCCCCCGTAACCACCATGGCACGCAGGGTAATGTAGCCACCCATGGAATGTCCCCACATGCCTATGCGATTCGAATCGGCATCAGGATATCGTTTCACGGCAGCGACAGCATTAAGAACGTCTATTGTGTAATTGGGTTGAGTGTAAACACCTCCGGCTGTGCCTTCAGAGCGGTCATGGCCGCGATAATCGGAGCGGAATACAATATAGCCGCTGCGCGCGATCTGATCCACATAAGCGATATATCGTTCTGTTGTACGGTACACATCCGGCGGGATATATCCATGATTGAAAATGATGACGGGCCATCCGCTGGATGGCTTTTCGCCGTTCGGGACCGTCATGAGCGCGTAAATTTTCAATCCATCAGAAAGATAAGATACATAGTAACGACTATAGTTCACACCGGGGTCCAGGACCGACTCGATCACGATGTCGCTGCCAGGGTATTCTCGTGCACGCATCGCGTCGATCTGAAGCGGGTGCAAAGTGGATGCCGCCTGGACGGGAGGCAGCACCTGGAGAGTAGTCCCGGATGACGATGCAGATGAAGATGAACCAAATACCGGTCTGTAAGGAAGGGTTGAGGGATCACTGGTTTCACAAGCATTCGTCATCAATAGGATAATTAATACGAACCAGTAATATTTTATTTTTTTCATGCTGGAATTCTCTTGGGTTGTTAAAGTAACGGCTTCTCCCATGCCTGAACATGGTTTTCACCGTTTGGCCAAATCGTGAGCCTGAATTATAGCACATATGTTCTAATAAACTACCCCGCCGCGAGCGGACGGGGTATCGGTCGCTAGAATAAGTTGAGTTGCTGCCCATGTAGCTTTTTATATTCTTTTTCAGACCCTTGGT
>JANMSY010000011.1:0-24504 GCA_031389865.1 Anaerolineales bacterium
TCATCGGTCGGTTCCACATAGCGCCCATCCACAATGTGTTCTGCGATCAGGCTGACAGACGCCTCCGCTTCAGGGTCTATGCCGATGATGTTGAGCGGGAATGCACCCTCGCGGTTGCTGACCAGTCCACCGGTTTGGATGCGGCGTGCCGCGGCAACCGCGTCCGGCTGAGATAATGCTGCTTTCACGACAGCCAGGTCATCGGTCAGGGGCATAAGCGGATTGCTGTCCACTTTTTCGCGGTAGCCCGCGGCATGGACCTGGATGTTGCCACCGAGGACGCGTACTGCGTTCCCGGCAATGGCATTGTTGAACCCATCGATCATGCCATCGTAGATCATCATGAGCGCAAGGGAGAGTCCCATTGCCAGCACGATGATGACTGTTCGGCGGCGGTGCCGCCAGATGTTGCGCCAGGCAAGACGCAGGTATAGGATCATAATGATTTCCTTCCTAAGACTTTGCAATAAATTCTGATTCTGTCTTACGCAGGCCATATTCCATCACGTACAACAGCTTGTCGATCGTTTCCTGTGTTTTCGAGGAACGCATCCACTTCACCACGTTTTTTTGCTTCATGCCTTCGTTCAGGACATACGTGGTGATCGCATTGCTCCATGTTTCCATGACCATGACGGCGAGTTCCACATCCACACTTGGGTCCACTTCGCCACGTTCCATGGCGTGCTTGATCATTGCGGTAAGCGCCTGGGTGGTCTTTTGACGATACCCAGCAAGATTTTTTCCATAGTAAAAACCTTCACCCAGTAATACGCGCCAGGCGGCTTGGATCATTCGTGGATGGTCGAGGCCGAATTCCATGCCTGTTTTGACCATCCAACGAAAGTATTGGAAGGTGTCCATGTTGCTGCTCGGTGGATGCCTGTCTTTGAAAAATTCCATTTCCTTCTGCTCGATCACATCCAGAAGGTGCATGAAGACATCCTGCTTGTCCTCAAAATATTGGTAGAAACTTCCTTTTGCAATGCCGCTGTTTTTCACAATACGATTTGTAGAAGCGTTTTCCAAACCATATTCAGCAAATTCTTCCACAGCGGCGTTCATAATCGTTTCACGTTTTTCAGAGGAGAGGTTGAGAAAAGTTCGCTTTGGCATACAATGTGACCTCAAGGTCATATGACCTTAAGGTCACATTATAGGACGATTTTCCCCCCAGTCAATATAATTATGAGTGATGGATGTCACTCCTCGGTGGAGGGGACGCCCGATCCCATCCCAGCCGAATCCTGTTGACGCTTCGATAAACCGAATCTCCCCCAAACTGTTTTGAGCATTAATCCAGCCCGCCAGAAAGCGACCGCGGCCATTCCATGTGCGAGCACTGCAAAGAGAGGCGGAGTCTGAAACGTATAGTAGGTCCAGCACTCGCGCGTGGTGCCCCATAGCTCCAGGAAGTATCCCAGCCCTGCGCCTGCAAGAAATGTGAGCAGCGCAAAACGATGGTCCGTGGGCGTAAATATAAGGAGGACGCACAGGGTCAGGGAGAGCCAGGTATAGGACTTGTCGAATGTTGGGGCAACGAAAACCAGCATCAGGCTTAGGAAGGAAGCGAATGTGAGCCAGTAAAGCAATTTGAAACTGGTGTGCAAAGTCTCCGGACTTTGCAGCGACGACGGGAGTCGTCGGATTCCGTGATCCAGCAGACGCGTGATCCGATCAATGGAAAGACTTGCGATTGGCCAGGCGGGGATGATCCACAGTGGAGGACGTTCCGCTGTGTAATAGTGCCAGAGATTTGTCTGGGTTCCCCATGATTCAATTGCCAGTCCGCCGCAGATGCCGACGAAAATGATCAGCAGGTCTGTTTTGATGTCCGCGCCGGCGATGATGGTCAGCGACATGAACCCAAAGATGCCAAGCAGCAGCCAGTCCATGTAGCGCCACCATTCGCCGTCCCAATCCACATACTTCAGATACTCCTCTGCAAGCGGCCACCAGATGTATACGATGAGGAACACCGTAACCAAAAACCCACCGAACAGGATGCTGCTGTCGCGGGTCCAGAGCTTTGTGAGTGTAAGGCGGAGCGATGACATGGGCGGCATTATACCGCCTGATTATTATCTGTTTTGAGTGCAGCAACTTGGCAAATGCCAAAATCCGTATTGACTTTCCACAGAAGTTTGGGACAAAAGATTGTCTGAACATTGCAAATCTTAAAAAGACACCAATAGGTTACATATCACCTTGCTTTTTTGTCAGCCCTCACCTAAAATGGATACTCTATGGGGGAATTCAACGGCCCTGGATTGTACGTTTCTATGTCAGGAGGTGCTTGTCGTTCACGACATCCGAACTTTGCAACAAACCAGGCCGTAAAGGCGTAGTGTCACATATTCAACTACCCTACTTGAGGAGCAGTAGCATGCACAGAAACTTATATAAGATGTTTTCAGCATTGATGGTTTTAGCATTAGTCATGATGGCTCTGCCAATGCAGAGCGCTGTGGCAGCGACACCGACCGAGTTATTCTTTTCAGAATACATCGAGGGGTCAAGCAACAATAAGGCACTCGAGATTTACAACGGCACTGGCGCCGCTATTAATCTTGCAACTGGGGGATACAACGTTCAGATGTTTTTCAATGGTAATCCGGTTTCAACTCTGACCATTACCCTAATAGGTACTGTTGCCAATGGCGATGTGTTTGTCCTCGCTCACTCATCGGGCAATGCAGCAATCCTTGCCCAAGCAGATCAGACCAACGGCTCAGGCTGGTTCAATGGTAATGATGCGGTGGTGCTTCGCAAGGGAACCGCTGTTATTGATGCGATTGGCCAGGCTGGGTTTAATCCCGGCACTGAATGGGGTGGTTCTACTGCTGACAATACCTTGCGCCGTTCAGATACAATTTGTGCTGGCGATATAAATAGTACGGATGTTTTTGATCCTTCTATTGAATGGGTAAGCTTCCCATTAGACACCTTCGGCGGCCTTGGTTCACATACAGCCAACTGTAACGCTCCCGATGCTGCCCCTGAGGTGACCAGCAGCTATCCCACAGATGGCGCGACTGGAATCCCGCTCACGGCCGATTTGAGTGTTACCTTCTCGGAACCAGTCACTGTGAATGGCCCGTGGTACAGCCTGAGTTGTTCTGTGAGTGGTTTACATGCAGCCACAGTTGCCACGGTGGATAATAAGACCTTCGCTATCAATCCCACCACTGATTTTGTGGGCGGCGAAAGCTGTACATGGACCGTTGAAAACACCCTTGTCAGGGACCAGGACAGCAATGATCCCCCCGATACCTTGAGTGTTGATTTTGTTGTCGGGTTCACCACCTTCGATGTCTGTGCACAGCCTTATACCACCATCCCTGCCATTCAAGGCAGCGGCGCGACTGTGGCATTGACCGGAACGCGTACAACACAGGGCGTGGTGGTCGGTGATTATGAAGGTGCGTTTCCTGCCTTACGCGGCTTTTTCATTCAAGACCCGGCTGGTGATGGCAACCCTGCCACCTCCGATGGTATTTTTGTCTTTGAAGGCAGCAATGCCAATACGGTGAGTCTAGGTGACGTCGTTCGTGTTACGGGAACAGCCGGCGAGAATCAAGGACAATCCCAGATCTCTGTTGGGACGATCGTCAAATGCGGAATGGGAACCGTTGCGCCAACCGGCGTGACTTTCCCTGTAGCATCCGCCGATTTCCTTGAACAATATGAGGGCATGCTCGTCCGCCTGCCGCAGACCATGTACGTGACAGAGCACTTCCAGCTCGGACGCTTCGGTCAGGTTGTGATCTCAGCAGATGGCAGGCTTCAGCAGCCCACTAATGTTGTTACCCCAGGTGCAGCTGCAAACGCTCTACAAGCTGCGAATAACCTGAAGAAAATCATTTTGGATGACGGTTCGCTGGGCCAGAATTTGGACCCGATTTTGTTTGGTCGGAACGGCAATCCTCTCAGTGCAAGTAATACGTTGCGCGGTGGCGACAAAGCGACAGGTATTGTTGGCGTACTGAACTACACATGGGGAGGCCAAAGCTCCAGTCCCAATGCCTACCGCATCCGCCCGATCAATGCGCTCAGTGGCTCAGTCAACTTTGTAGAAGTCAATGCACGCCCGACTTCTGCGCCAGCAGTGGGTGGCAGCATAAAAGTTACGGGCATGAACCTGCTCAATTTCTTCAATACCTTTGATGGTTTTCCTGACAATGTAGATAACTGCACCTTCGGTGTTGGTGGTGCTCCAGCTGATTGCCGTGGCGCGGATACACAGTCAGAATTTGACCGCCAATGGCCTAAAACTGTAGCCGCTATCCTTGCCATGAACCCCGATGTTCTTGGTGTCAATGAAATAGAGAATGATGGATATGGTTCCGCCGGCTCGCTACAATCCCTTGTAGATCAGCTCAACGCTGCGACTGCACCCGGTACCTATGCCTTCATTGATGTGGATGCAAATACCGGACAAACCAACGCCATGGGCACGGATGCGATCAAGGTCGGTCTTCTTTACAAGCCCGCATCTGTCACACCTGTTGGCCAGACAGCTGTTCTAAATTCGGCTGCCTTTGTTAACGGTGGCGATTCCGCTCCTCGCAGCCGACCATCCCTGGCACAGGCTTTTGAAGTCGATTCTACAGGCGCCCGCTTTATTGTGGATGTCAATCATCTCAAGAGCAAAGGCTCTGCCTGTACGACCCCTGATGCTGGTGATGGGCAGGGCAACTGCAATGCAGTCCGTGTCAACGCTGCAACGGAACTGATGAACTGGCTCGCCACAAATCCCACAGGCACTGGTGACAGTGATATTCTGCTCGTTGGTGACTACAACGCGTATGCCATGGAAGATCCGATCACCGTCATAAAGAATGCTGGTTTCACAAACCTGATCGAATCCGTCCTCGGCCCCGATGCCTACTCCTATGTCTTTGATGGACAATGGGGTTATCTCGACCATGCACTGGGTTCCGCCTCCATCGTTCCGCAGGTGACGGGTGTTGGCGACTACCATATTAACTCTGATGAACCGAGCGTCCTGGATTACAACACAGATTTCAAGAATGCAGCTCAGATTGCAAGTCTCTACGCCCCTGATCAATTCCGTGTCTCAGACCATGATCCGGTTCTGGTGGGACTCGATCTCATCAACTATCCTCCCACGGCGGATGCGGGTGGACCCTACACCGTCATCGAAGGCAGTTCGGTCACGTTGAACGCGACGGGCGCCGACCCCGAAGGGACCGCCGTCTCATTCGAATGGGACCTGGATAACGACGGTACGTTCGAAACGCTGGGTCAGAGCGTGGACTTTGCTCCATCCAACACTGCTCCTGCCACACTGACCGTCAAGGTTAAAGTTTTGGATACTTTTGGCAACTTCAGCATCGATGAAGCGACCGTAAACGTCGTATACAACTTCACCGGTTTCTTCCAGCCCGTGGACAACATACCGACCGTCAACACTGTCAAAGCAGGTCAGGCTGTCCCTGTCAAGTTCAGCCTCAATGGCGATCATGGACTGGATATCTTTGCAGCGGGCTATCCCAAAGTTGAATTTGCCTCCTGCACCTCTGCCGGCGCGGACTCGATCGAGGAGACCTCTACTGCGGGTAACTCAAGCCTGGCATACGACTCGGTAACAGACCAATACACGTATGTATGGAAGACGGATAAATCCTGGGCAGGTAAGTGTGGTACGTTGATCGTCACCTTCAATGATGGAACGACACAGACCGCCCTGTTCAAGTTCACCAAGTAGATTTTAGATCGACAAAAGAAGGCTGGCATTTGCCAGCCTTCTTTTGTTTTTTTTATGTCATTGCGAGCCGAAGGCGAAGCAATCTCCCGTAAAACAGCCAACAGAAAGGCTGCAAAATAAGCTATCTGGAATATACCTGCGGATTCACGCAATTGGGGAGTCGTTCGCCCTTCAAGCCAGAGATCAAATTCCTGGCCGCCATCCACGACATTTTGTCGCGTGTAGCTTTACTCGCACTGGCAATATGCGGCGCGATAATGAGGTTATCGAGTGTCAGCAATGGACTATCAAGAGGCAGCGGTTCGGGTTCGGTCACATCCAGACCAGCGGCAAAGATATGTTTGGTTTTCAAGGCTTCGTACAGTGCAACCATGTCCACAACCGGGCCGCGTGAGGTATTAACGAGCACCACGCCAGGCTTCATCTTCGATAAGGCTTCCGAGTCGATCATATGACGCGTATCAGGCGTCAGCGGGGCATGAAGCGAGATGAAGTCCGATTCTTTGAGAAGTGTCTCAAAATCCACGCGGGTCGCATTGATCCCGGGATCCGCTTTCTTTTCTGTGGGGTCATGATAGATCACGCGCATATCGAATCCTGCTGCACGTTGGGCCATCGCCTTGCCAATGCGGCCAAAACCCACCAGGCCAAGAGTTGCGCCCTTCATCTCCACGCCGAGCAAAAGCATGGGTCCCCACGTTTGCCATTTTCCATCCCGCACAAACCGGTCTGCTTCAAGCAGACGCCGCCCGGCAGCCATCATGAGTGCGAACGCGAAATCGGCAGTTGCATCGGTCAGCACATCGGGTGTGTTTCCCACAGGAATTTTTCGCGCAGTAGCAGCCTGCACGTCAATATTATCGAATCCCACTGCGTGACTACTGATCACCTTCAACTGCCCACCCGCCGCATCCATCACTTCGCCGTCTATTTTGTCGGTCAGCAAACACAACAGGCCATCCATACCCTGCACACGTTTTAATAATTCTCCACGGCTGGGTGGCAGATCGTCCTGCCACAGATCCACATTGCAAAAATCCCTGATCATTTCAAAGCCTTTATCCGGAATGGTTCTGGTCACAAAAACCCTGGGTTTCGACATTGCAGCTCCAAAAAAGTTTCTGATATCATAACAGACATGGACGTGAATCGATTCGCGACGCACAGCTTGAAAGATCCGCGCGTTCTACGAATTTTATCCGCTGCGCTCGAGGCCGTGGACCCTTATATTGCAGTACAAAAGAATCTTCCAAAAATGGAGGGGCGCGTATTCGGTCTAGGCATCGGAAAAGCGGCCATACCGATGATGGATGTGCTCGCCGCACGCATCCCACTTTCCGGCGGACTCGCAGTTACAAAATTCGCGTCGGGACTCAGCCGCGAGATCTATTCCATCATTGAAGGCGGACATCCCATCCCGGACGCCCGCTCGCACTACGCGGGGCAACGCGTTTTGGAATTTGTTTCGCAGCTGAATGATGATGACACATTGGTTTGTTTAATTTCCGGCGGCGGATCTGCATTGGTCACCGCGCCTTATGTCTCGCTAGGAGACCTGCAAATACTCACATCGCTCTTATTGGCATCCGGCGCGCGCATTGACGAGATCAACACGTTGCGGCGACAGCTCGATCGCGTCAAAGGCGGGGGACTGGCGCGAGCAACAAAGGCGCACGTGCTTGGTTTGATATTGTCCGATGTCATCGGGAATCCGCTTGAGGCAATTGCATCAGGTCCAACAGCCCCGGACCCAACAACAAAGGAAGATGCCATTGCGGTTTTGAAGAAATATGACATCGAAAAAGAAGTGCCCAGTTCCATTCTTGACATCCTGCTCAGGCCGCCGTCCCGAACGCTCGCCGAAGATGGCGGCTGGAGCATAGGTGCTCGCGTTCAAAATATGATTATCGGTGACAACAAACTCGCGGCGCGTGCCGCGCTGGAGCAGGCAACGCATGAAGGTTTCGATGCAGAAATCCTGACCTATGAACTGCAGGGCGAAGCACGCGACATCGGTGTGATGCTGGCGAAGCGATTGCGTGATGAATCGTTAAGGCGACCGCGTCCATTCTGCTTGCTCGCGGGTGGGGAAACAACGGTCACGATACAAGGCGATGGCAAAGGCGGCAGAAATCAGGAACTCGCCTTGTCCGCGGTCCACGAACTAGGGGGCCTGGAGGACGCCCTGCTGATCGCGCTGGGGACAGATGGCGATGACGGCCCCACAGACGCTGCCGGTGCCGTTGTAACGGGTGAATCCGCCCAAAGGGCTGAGTCGCTTGGGCTGGACGCGGCAGGTCACTTGTCACGGAATGATGCCTATCCCTTTTTCCAGACGTTGGGCGACCTGCTGATGCCGGGCCCTACGGGAACGAATGTCAATGACCTGGTTTTTTTAATCGCTGTTTGACGATCGTATGAATCGACTCGTAAACTCTGAAAGCGCCTGTTTATCTGCACACGCTATTGTTTTCGCAAACGGGCTGTCTTAAGGGGCAGGTGAGTTCTGACATGGGGGAGCGCGTATATACAGCCCCGGGCTCATCCAATACAATTACCATGAGAGCATCAATGTAATTTTGTTCCCTGCAGCCTATTACCAGGGCATCCGCAGCATGGGGTAGATAGTCGGGAACTCCGCCCGGCAATAAAATGTTGTTCTGGCCTTCAGGCCCGATCAGGAAAAAACCTGTACGAGGAAATTCCATGATTGTATATGGGTAAAAGGTGAAGCTGATTTCACCCTGGCCCAGCTTATAGGATCGTGGATACAGTGTGCGCCCAACCAGTATTTCGGCAGCCGGGTTCTTCAGGAATTCGTTGATCTGTACCCACTCCAACCCGGCCTCTGCCATTTGTGTTTCCCGCTCCCGCAGGGCTTGTGTGGTGTCAAAACCTGCATAGCGGGGGGAATGTAATGTCTCTGAAAGAGGAACGAGCAAGCCAGCGCCAAACAGCAGACTTAATATAAGCGTGGTTTGCAGCCAGGGGGACCGTGACTCGTGGACATGTGTTTTGCCCTGCTCGTCATTTCCAAGATCAAAAAGGGGCGCAACCTTTATATCGGCAGCTTCGGCAGTCTCTTTGAGCAGGAAAAGAATGCCAATCATAAAATAAAGGGGAATGACCCAGTCCATGGGCACGATGTACCTGCCACCTGATGTACGCGCAAAGGCATTGGACAGGTTGTAAAACGTAAATACCGCCAGCGGAACCAGACCCTGCAGGCGTCGTTGTTTCCATGCCACGCTGATTCCCAACATGATAAAAAATAAATTTAGCACAAGGAAAAATAAGGATGAAGGAGTAAAGTTCCCATCCCAATCCGCACGCCAAAAAGGATGGCTTTCCTTAATCACATGCCGTAGATCATCAAGCATGGGGGAAGCAGGCAGGATGAGGATGGACGTTACCACATTGTGCAGGAAGTGTTTTGGCGCAAAGCAAATAACGGCATTGCAGGGTTGATCCTGCGCAACACGCGAATCACCGTACAGAGAGGATATTGCCCCTGTTTGCCTGAAAGTGACCAGGGAAAGCACTTTTTCCTGTGGTGACATGCTATCTGGCTCGGGAGCTGAATACCGTGACCGGATCACATCCTGAATCTTGACAAGAATGGAGCTGTACATTGTGCCCCCGCGCGATAGATTTCTCAATTCCCAGGGCAGTGTGATCGCTATAACCGAAAGCAGGATCAGCACAGAACTCACCAGCCAGGTTTTCCATTGAGGTGCAATCCTGAAGAGGGCATACATCGGGATCAAAAGTAGAAACACCAGTGCATTTGTTCTGAGCATGAGTGTCAGCCCAATTGCCCCACCGACCCACAAAGCATAATGCCACTTCCTATGCGGCCCATTCAGCCATTCACAGGTGAATAGCACAAGAAGTGCAACACCGATCGCAGCCGGGAAATCGGTCATGATCATTTTAGGGCTCACCAGGTCGGTCATGCTGCTTGCCGCGATCGCGTTGATGCCTCTGAGCGTGGCAATGACTGCAGATGCAAAGCCCACCGCCCGCATATTCAAGGACCGGCCGATCAAATAGATAAGCGGTGAGAGGACCGCAAAGAGGGCAGCCTGAACAATCATCAGTATTTCATAGTTCTGACCGAACAGAGTATGCAGGTAAACCAAAAAACCCAAATAAATCGAGCGGTCAAAAAATGGAGTATTGTAAATAAAGATTCCTTGCCCAATCAAGCCAAATTGACTCGCAACGTCGAACGCGGCAGCATCAGCAAAAGGATAGAAGACCTGATTGGGCGCTCGTTGATCGATAAATAGAAAGCTTCCCTGCAAAGGTTCGTCTGCCCATGCGACTGCCGTGACAGCGTAAAGCAATATGAAGATGGCAAGATCCAATCTCGTTGAATTTCGGTTTCCGACAACCAGCAGGAATATCATCCCTGCCAATAGTGAGCTGAGCAATTGAGATGCCAAAATTGGAACACCGGCACCGTACCAGAAATCTTCAAGATCATGGATGCCATATTTGGTATACAGCATCAAACCCAAAACGATCACGCCTGCGAAAAACAAAACGAAGCTCAAACGAAACGTGCTGGAAATTTTCAGGCTCCGGCGTGATACGTCACTCCGCAAGAGAAGGAACACTGCCAGTGTGGCAATGCTTACGGGCAGGATGAAAGCCAGCAAGGGCTGGATCCGGTTCCAATGGTTACCCAACAGACCGGCGCGGTAGGATGGCAGGAAACAGCCGATCCACCCAAGCCCGAGGCCGATTCCGGCCAGCCAGGCCGTCGCTTTGCTGAAACGTCCCCCACCAAACCATGTCGCAAGGGTCCTGTCCACCCATTCCCGGTCTTTGATCCCCTGCATAAATAACAGCACGAAAAAGACGAATACAACCAATAACCCACCTGCAAAGACCAGACGCAGCAGTGAAAGCCCCAGGAACACCGCGTTGCCGGGTTCTGACGGCGATCGGAACATCGCAGCTACGATAACAATTGAACAAAGCGCTACAAAGGAAGTGTAGACCAAAAAAATCCCCCGTCGGCTTTTGGAATTTTGCATCAAGCCACCTGTTTGACCATAAATTTCATAGATAGGACACGAAAACTAAACTTCCGCACACAGATGATCGATTGCCTCAAGAGAACTCACCTGCCTCTTTCCGAGTTAAAAAACAAACCATACACCGCGAGAGTCTCCTTGTTTACTTTTGTTGTACTAAACTGGTTTACTGCAATTTCACGTCCGGCCGCACCCATCCTATGACGTAACTTCTGGTCCACGATCAAAGTCTCCAGTGCCAGGGCAACCGCCTGGGCGTTTTTCAGCGGTACCAGGAACCCGTTGACAGCATGCGTGACGACGTCACGGCAACCCGGAGTATCTGTAGTCACAATCGGAAGGCCACAGGCGCAGGCTTCCAGCAAGGCATTGGGAACCCCTTCGCGATACGATGGCAGGCAGAAAATATCCACCCGGGCCAGGGCAGCAGGCATATCGTCCTGCCAGCCCCACCACTCCAACACGTCAGATTGTTTCAAGGAATCGATCTGTCCGTCGGGCACAGAAGCCGGGTTGCCGGGATCCGTTTTCCCGGCGATGGCGAAGCGCACCTTTAATCCCTTTTGTTTGAGAATATGGGCAGCTTCAATAAATTCGAGCAGTCCTTTTGTGACGAGCATTCGGCTTGAAAAAAGAACAATCGGGGTGTCATTGGCTTTGGCTGTAGGCCGGAATTTTTCCACGTTGACCCCGGTGCCCAGAATCAGATGAGACTGTTCGGCTTTTAATAAACGTTTCTGAACAAAGATGTCACGGTCTTCGGGATTCTCGAAAATAACCTGTGTGCCACGCAAGTTGATCCGATACAGTCGGCTGGCAATGCCACGTAACAGGCGTGTCATTGCCTCAGAGTCTATAAAAAGGTGGCCCAGCCCCGTAATTGAATTGATGATGCCCGGGATCCTTATCATGTGAGCCGCCAGCGATCCATAGATGACCGGTTTGATCGTAAAGTGATGAACAATATCGGGATCAAGCGAATGGTACAAGCGCGATAATTTCCATAGCGTCCACAGTTCGCTAAACGGGTTGATGCCCTGCCGTGAAAGCGGAAAGGGAATCCATTTAAATCCATCTCCTTGTAAAAGGTTTTGAAAATTCCCAGGCGGTGAAAGAAAAATTACCTCATGCCCCTGGGCACGTAATTCCCTGGCAAGTGAAAGACGAAAGTTATATAGATACCAGTCTGTGTTGGCGAAGAAAAGGATTTTTGACATGAAACAGTTTCTAGACTTTTAATCAGGTGCTACACCTTTCGGGCAGTGATGAGCATCTCCAGCAGTTTTGGAGCCGTTATCCGAAGATTATACATTTGTTCTGCCCTGCGACGACCCATTTGCCCCATTTTGAAACGAAGTTCCCTGTCATTGATCAGCCTGCGAAGCGACTCGAGCCATTCATCTGTCGAGGCGGCCAGGTATCCATTGATGCCAGGGGTAATGATCTGATTATTAATGCCGACCGGTGATGCAATGACTGGCAATCCCCCGGCCATATATTGCACCAGTTTGTACCCACACTTGCCGCGTTCAAACGGGCCGTCCACCAGTGGCATGACACCCACATCGAACGTCTCTCCTATGGAAAGCTCCTGATCTTCATTCCAGTCCAGCCTGGTCGTTGGCAGTTCCGGGAAAGGATTTATGTTTCCGGCGCCGATCAGCACAATGTGGATCTTTGCTTCAAGAGAAAGTATAGTTAAAGCATTTCCTATTACATCCAAATAGGATGCGGTCACCGGCGAGCCGATCCAGCCGATCCTGAATGGGGAGTCTGCATCCTGTTGCTTCAGCATGTAGCGTGGGACATCCACCACGCTTGGCAGGGTTTCCACCCTTCTTGCCCCAGCCTTTTTTGCCCGTTCAGCCAGATAGTCGTTACCCGCGATGACCAATACAGCGTGACGCATCACCCGGTCAATTTTGCGTCCCAGCAGGGCACGGACAAACGCGGAGGGGTGCATATCATAGCGGTGAAAAACCGCATCATCATAATCCACTATGTATGGGATCCGAAGCAGGTGTAGCAGCGTTTCAAACCAGGCGGGTATCCAGGGAAATAGTTCCTTTTCCACCCATAGCAGGTCATACCTGGCACTATGTACCAAAGCAGACAGTCGCTTGAGATAGGCATATAGGATCTTCTGTAGAGATACAGACCGTCCCATGTAAAGACCGCGTACATACTCATCACTGAAAAAAGGGGAGTTGACAATCTCTATGCCCTGCGCTTCCAGGTGGGGGAAGTATTGATAAAAACGAACTCGACTGCTGGAGCCGAGCCGTTCGTACCGTGTGAGAGCAAGGATGCGCATATCAGGTTTTGTCTTTCGATGAACTGTCAGGCACACTTCGCAAATGATAGCCTAAAAGGTAGGGTTGTAACCAGCCATGTTCCATGGAATTTGCCAGATCGACATTGGATATTCGACGCTGCCTTTGAATTGCACGTCTCTTCCTTAATGCCATGCCTACACCAGCCAGGGCATCCCATTTTGCTTTCCATAAAACTTTGCCGCGCCCTCGCATTGTGTAATATAGAAGGTAAATGAAATTGGCAATAAGATGTGCCGGTACATAGCGCCAAAACAGTGTTGATGGCATGTCCTTGACAAAGGTCCAAACCAGGTTGCGGTGTGAATGGTAAAAGGCAAAATCACTGCGTTCACCAAAAGTTGCGGAGCCAATATGGTGAACCACCGCTTTCGGCGCATACAGGCAGCGGTAGCCGCGTAATTGTAAACGAAAGCCCAGGTCTACATCCTCGAAGTAGCTGAAGAAATCCTCGTCAAAGCCACCCACATCGAGAAATGCCTCACGCAGGTACATTGCTGCCGCTGCGCATGGGCTAAAAATCTCCGCTGAATCCAATCCGTATCGTTCAGAGGGATATCCAAGGCCGATCCGCCAGGCCAGGCCGCTTACGTGATAGGCATCCCCGGCGCCATCCAGTATTTCCGGGTTGCCAGCTTGAATCTGGCGTGACGAAAAACTTGCGATTTCCGGGTGTGACTCAGATGCGCGGAGTAGTTCTGCAAGCCAATCCTCTTCGGGAAACGCATCTGCATTGAGCAGGACCAGCCATTTCCCGCGCGCGAGACGCGCTCCCAGATTATTCGCGGCGGCGAAACCCAGGTTCGAAGGCAGGCGTTCAACACGCGGGTTAAGTTTGGGATATTTCTCCTCCAGCCCTGTAGTCCCATTATCGTCTGAGCCATTGTCTACAATGATGACTTCAAAATTTTGAAATGTCTGCAATAAGAGGCATTCCAGACAGCGCCGCAAATGCTTTGAACTATTCCAACAAACGATAATCAGGGAGGCAAGTGGAGAGTTGGCTGCACACATCAATGCACTGCAGTCTTCCGTAGCCAGGTGAGGATTAACAACCCAACCAGGAGTGCCATCGCAAAAATAAGATTAGCCCATACAGGTGGAAGGGGTAAAGCGAGAAAAGCCAGGCAGCCGCTCACAATGGCAAATAAATGCATGGTCAGGACTGCACGGGAGGAAGGCATCCCCAATTTCACCAGGCAATGATACGTGTGGTCGAGGCCAGCCTGATACACCGCTTTTTTCTGGCTTAAACGGGAAATCACAACGAGGCTGGTATCAAAGATGGGAACGCTGAGAAGCAGGATGGGCACAAACCAGGATGACGGCTGAGGCAGCCCAGGCGGGGTATACGCAATGGCTTGTGCCGCCAGAATGAATCCCAGGAATTGGGCACCTGAGTCCCCAAGGAATGTGTGGGCGGGGAGAGTGTTGTAGTACAACATTCCAATGCAGCAACCCAAAAGCATGGCGCTGAGAATTGAAAGCGGAGCCTGTCCGGCGTCAATGGTGACGAGCATAAAAAAAGCGGACGCAATTGCAGCAAGGCCGACGGCCAGCCCATCCATGCTATCCACCAGATTAAAAGCATTTGTGATCCCGATCACCCAAATAAATGTGAGAGCGATATTGGGTATCATGCTGCTGCCCAGCATGCGAATATGCACACCCTGTGAAATCAGGATCGTTGTGCCAAGGATTTGGCCAACAAGTTTCCATGCGGGTGATAAGCGGCGTGCATCATCCCAAAGCCCAAAGATGAAAATAATAGTGGATGCCATCAGGATGGCACGGATCACGGTTGATTGCATATTTCCCATAAGAAGACTCAGGGAGAACAACCCCAGCGCGATGGCTATTCCTCCTGCATTGGGAACGGGTTGCTGGTGGATTTTGTGTGGGGAACTATTGGGATAATCGATTAATTTAAAGCGGACTGCAACCCGAATGGCGATCGGCGTGATCACCAGAGTTGTTAAAATTCCCCAGAATATGGATGGAAAGAGGTGAAGAATCATATTTTGTTTGAGGTGTAGGTTCTTGGTTTGTTCCATTGTAAACGAGAACATACAGGTCATGACCAGTAAAAAAAAACGTCCAGCCCTTCAATTCGCTGAAATATTAGAACACTTTCACCCCCCCCGAACTTCATGGGCAACCGTCGACGAATCCGCTGAAAAAGAGCTGCTAGCCATAAGCAGATATCTAAAATTCTGGAAAACGGCGCGTATCACTGAGATTGTCCGGAAGACTGTTGTTCCAATTGGATGTATAAGTAGTAATGCCCTGTAAGCAGAGGTGAATCTGATCTGGCGGGGCAATGTCCACGAAAACCATCTTTATGGACAGTGCATCCTGCAATAACTCCTATTTTTTGAGCTTTTCTTTATGCAGGCTGCTTAATTGCTGGATATCTGCGTCAACCATTAATTCCACTAATTCACGAAATTTGACCGATGGTTCCCATCCCAATATCGTATGGGCTTTCGTGGGGTCCGCAATCAATAAATCAACCTCTGCAGGACGGTAGAATTTGCGATCCTGAATAACATACTTCTTGTAATCGAGCCCCAGGCACTCAAATGCAATGTCACAAAATTCCCTGACGGAGTGCGTTTCCCCCATCCCTATGACGAAATCATCTGCCGTTTGTTGTTGCAGCATCATCCACATGGCCTTGACATAGTCTAGCGCAAAACCCCAGTCGCGCCTGGCATCCAGGTTTCCCAAACGCAATTCGTTTGCCAGTCCCAGTTTTATTGCGGCGGCACCACGGGAGATTTTTCTCGTAACGAATTCAAAACCGCGCCTGGGGCTTTCGTGATTAAAAAGGATGCCGGATGCGGCAAACATGTTATATGACTCGCGGTAATTTACTGTGATCCAATGTCCATACACCTTCGCCACTCCATAGGGACTGCGCGGATAAAACGGGGTGGATTCGTTCTGCGGCACCTCTACTACCTTTCCGAACATTTCACTACTGGAGGCCTGATAAAACCTGATTTTGGAGTTTACCTGGCGGATTGTATCCAACATACGAAGCACCCCAACTGCCGTGACTTCCGCTGTCAACACCGCCTGCTGCCAGGATGTAGGGACAAACGATTGCGCCGCCAGGTTATAAACCTCGGAAGGTTGATATTCTTCCAGAATGGAAACTAACGAACTTTGATCGTGCAGGTCCCCTTGTATTAAAGTAATGTCATCCTGAAAATGTGCAATCCTCTCAAAATTCAACGTGCTCGTGCGACGTGACATGCCGATAACGGTGTACCCCTTGGAAAGCAGGAATTCTGCCAGATAGGATCCATCCTGGCCGGTGATTCCGGTAATAAGTGCAGTTGGCATAGTTTCTCCTTTATGTTATGTGTGATAGATCAGCCAGGTGATGTTGGATGACCGGTTCCCAGGTTGTATCCGATCGTGTACACCGGATATTCTATACATTGTTGCCTTCCTGCCTGATCTAACGCTCTCAGTTTATCTCCTTCTGAACAGGTACTTTTTAATTACTCTTTTCAATTTAACGATCAGGCGCTGATCGATATACTGGGTCATACTCATCCTGTAATATTGACCGTTGTTTTTCATGGCACGTTCTTCCCGCTTGTTCTCTACCTCCTGGAAGGCTTCCAGTTTCACCCTGTCATTCAAGGCTTCTTTTTTGGGTCGGGCGATGATAAAGTCGAACAAGGACGACTCGGGATTGCGTAGCAAATATTTACCATCTTCTTCCAATATAAAATGGATCCACTTTTCCCGATCCTCTTCGCTGGCTTTGAAGAAATTGTCGTTGAACGTCAAAAGCAGGTAGGCCAAAGCGCCTCCGATGTTGCGGTGATGATCCATGTGAAAGAATCAATTCATGGCTTCAATGATTAACTCGGAGTGAATAGCTTCCGTGGGATCCGTAACCAGCATGGTGGGCAGGTGAGGGTATCTCATTTGCTGCCTTAGATTTTTAGGCAATCTTTGGTTCAGCGCCAATGCCGCTTTCCATTGTTTTGGCGGGTATTGGTTTCTGTGGGGGCCCACATAATCCATGGACACAAAATAGCCATCTTCAGGAAGCAGCTCGGCAATCTTTTGAAAAACTTTATTGATATACGCGATGTGATGCGCCGCCGCATGGTTCACGACTAAATCATATCCTGTTTCGGGAAATGCCACAGTATTTGTATCCATCACATAGTATTTTAAGGGACGTCCGGCAGCCTTCCCTCCTGCTTCCGCGATTAAACTCTCTGAATAATCAATTCCAACCGCTTCTTTTAGTAGACCCATATCAAACAGCTCCCTCTCCCAACAGCCATTTCCACAATTGAGCATGAGGGCCTTGTTGAACCTTCTGTTTTTTGTGATCTCCTGAAAATATCTATAGCCGTTTTTCCCCTTTTCACCACTTACTTTCATGTTCATGAACTCATTTACCTGGGGGTGGTCATTCCAGTACGTGTTCTTATAATAGATATCAGATTTCCGGTTGACTGTGTAATTCATATTTTCTCCTATAAATGCACTCTACATCAGACCCTAGGCGGGCCGTCTGGCACTGATCATGTAGGCATATAGTAACGGTCCATCTGGGTCGGCGGTCTTCAGTTCGGGCCAGTAATATCCAATGGAAAGCTGCGGTTGATCATAAACTTTAATAGCCTCGAAGCCGGCCCGTGCAAGCCGGCTTAATACGTCGGCTTCACAGAACATACGCATTTCCAGTGTCGCCCCGCTGCCACCATGAAAGACAGGGTTGTCGTAAACCTGCAGATGACCATCACGATCGCGATTGACGATTATTTTTTTACCACGGAAATTTAGTATTTCAAATTCATACAGGCCTGGGTAGTGCTCCACCGTTTGTGAAGTGCGTATATACGGTACGCTGAATACAATGCTCCCGCCTGGTTTCAGCAGCTGGAACAGGTTATCGAAGCCTTCCTGTATGGGAGGCAGGATATGCTCAAAAACATCAGTGGAGATGACAAAATCAAACTTGCCGAGGTGCTTTTCGGTCAGGTTCAATATGTCAAGGTAGGGCCTGCGATCATAGAAGGTGTTTTCATAGGTGAATTTTTTCCTGAGCAAATAGGCATAGCCTGGCCAATCGCTCATGCCAAGGCCAACGATATTCTTGCGCCTCCGCCACTCTCGAAGAGTGACATCTTTACTCTCCCCCAGAAGCTGGGCCAGCACATGGATGATGCCTCGAAAACGGGCCGGCGCCCCACATCTTTGACAGGCTGCAAGCTCGCGGTGAAACTGCTGTTGTTCGAGCCGATTCTTGCGACCGCACAAGTTACAGCGATATTCAATTACCTGTGGCGCATCCAGGGGTAGTTTCATAAGCTCACCTTTATCGATGATGGGGATTTGTACCTGTCAAAATTGACTGCATAACATAGGTTGCATTTATATTCCATCGGATCGTAATTCCATCAAAATCCTTTGATAACTTGCGAGTGAAACATAGAACTCATTGGGAGTTGCCGTGATTCTGCTAACGAGGGATTGCCAAATCCCGTCCATGCAGGAAATACACTTGCATTTGCCCCGAATCTGGCGGCTGGATTTGTCAATCCAGCCGAGCATCACGGCGATTCCCAGAGAACCATACATAGGACTGTTGCTCAAACTGGTAGTAAGCGCTCAGAAACAAAATAAGCCAGCGTAGTTGTGTTTCCACGCCAAAGATATGCATCGAATCGACGGCTGCCTTGCTGAGATCATTCCATGCACGGACGTTCTCCATAAGCTGCGCGGTGTACTCCATGAGCTCATCTGTTGTATTCCACAAAAAGCCATTTTTGCCATGATTGATAATTTCAGGTTGGCCACCGCCGTTGAACACTACAGGCACTGCTCCAAATTGGGCAGCCTCGATGGTCGATAATCCGAAATGCTCAAATTTTTCTGGATTCAGATCTGAAGCCTCTGCATATCCTGTTGCATGCCAGTAAATTTTTGCCGCGTTAAGCAAATTCTGCAAATCACCAATGCTTGTGTCATACCGCAGCTCTATTGGATACCCTTTAATGGTCTCCTCCAACGCATGTATATAGCTGCAGCTTGCCTCGTCTGTATGCCTCCTGCCCACCAAAACAAGCTTCCAATCTCTGGCCCATCCTTTATCGTACATCGCTTTGAAAGTATTCACCATGACGTCCTGTTTTTTGTTGTGTCCTCCTGCAAAGAAGCGTCCAACGTTAAGAATGATATTATCCTTTTGCGGGTTTATGGTTTTTTTTACAATTTTCACTGGGGGATAAAGCACATAGGAATTAACATCCCAGTATTTATCAACCCATTTCTGGGTGAACTGCGAGATGGACAGAAATATATCGTACGACCTCAAAAATCGATTGTAAAAACGTCTGCGTAACGGTCCGAGGAGTGAAATTGCTGAATAATTCAAACTTAATGGGAACATGCAGTAATAGATATTTACTTTGGCCTGTGCTGGCGCCAGACTGGCAAATGTGTTGTTTATGAAAAGATCGTATTCCCTGCTCAGGGCCGACAGCTGGAGCGTATACCGCAAGTTGCCTATAAAGCTTTTCAGGTTGAAATTAAAATGAACGAATCTGACGGCCGTATTATTTAAGGTAAGGTCAAACTCCCTTTCAAGCATCGGGACGTATTCATTTCCTGTAAATTTAGATTTCTCAAAAACGTGTGTTTCA
The DNA here is from genome assembly GCA_031389865.1 of Anaerolineales bacterium. GTDB lineage: Bacteria > Chloroflexota > Anaerolineae > Anaerolineales > Villigracilaceae > Defluviilinea. Next base: position 19,793 of record JANMSY010000011.1, read on the forward strand.
TGGCATAAAATGTCAATGGATGCAGACGGAAAAATGCTGTTGATATAGGCAATGGTATGAGCTGTAAGGTTTTCCCCGCCCCCCATCGTGGGCAGATAGGCGTTGTACACACAAACTTTTTTTACTGAGGCCGCATCCATTCTGGGTTTCACCCTGGTGAGTCTAAGAGATACCATGCCATCGCTCTTCCTCTTAAGAATGGATCTTACATACAACCTTTTCAGAAGGAATCTCGGGAGTTTACCGGCAAAAGAAGACAGCACTTTCAGGTGGATTCTTCTGTTTACACCCTTCACAAGCCCTTCAGAAAGAACCTGATAACCGTACAAAAAGAGCACTTTCAGCAAAAAGCCAGCACTCGAATTCTTCACATGTAAAAGCAGCTTATTCCTTAATACAAGGAATGTGAAAAACGGCGACCATTCTCCAGACGTTGCAGCATGAACATGATATACGACAGACCTGGATGCAAAAATGATTTTCTTCCCATACAATCTCGTTCGATAGCATAAGTCTGCATCCTCATAATAGGCGAAAAAATCCTCATCCAGGGCTCCAATATCCTCTATGAGCGTTCTTTTGATCAACATGCTCGCACCACATACTGCCATACCTTCCCTGGTTGAGTCATACTGGCCCTCATCAGGTTGACCGGAACCCAGATCCCCGCCATCGCCTCGGGTGGTTATATAGCTCATGGCGTTCTGTATGGTATTTGGATCGTCCTTAAACAGAAGCTTTGACCCGACAATCGCCACATCCTCATCACCGTCCGCAACTGACACCAGTTCCTTGAGCCAGTTTGGATCAACCACTGTGTCATTATTCAACAAAACGATGTATTCCCCGGCAGAGTTCCTGATCCCGAGATTGCAGCCACTGGCAAATCCCAAATTTTTTTTGGCTTCAATCAGTATTACCTCTGGATATGTGGAGCCGATAAACTCACAGGAACTGTCAGAGGATGCATTGTCAACGACAATTACCTCGTACCGTTCCCTTGGAAAATCAATACGATAAAGCGACTCCATGCAATCACGAAGATACTTTTGCCCATTGTAGTTGGGAATAACAACGGACACCTTCCTGGATACATTGTTGAGCAGCCTGATCTCAGGCTGTTTTCGATTTCGTGCATTCATCAGACCCGTTTTCAAATGTTCAATAGTATTGACCAGCGAAACAAGGATTTTGCGTATCGGCACCAGCAACAGTTGAATGATGTTCAACAAAAATTCTCCTTCAGTCTTATCTGGATTTCTTCAATGGAAGGGAAACAATATTCAATGCTTTTCCCAGTATGCGGGCGCGGCGACTTTCGGGAGGAACAAGGATGAGACGCATTCGTTGCATCCATGCTGCGACCTTCCAGGCTTTACTGTTCAGAATATCGCTGAGCTGACCCTGTGTATAACGCAAAACTGCGTCTTTCTCGGCCAGGGCTTTTTCCTTCTCGGCCAGTGCTCGTAGTACTGCCGTTTTTTCGGAATTACCCCATAATATCTTCTGATCTCGTTTTGATATTTGTTCAAGCAGTTGATGGATGGCTTTTTGTACTGTTGCAGGGTCTGTATCATACTGTTGTTTTTCAGGCTTTTGTATACTCATGGTTCACCCGCTCAATTGGGATCTTCCAAAGTGGTTTTCAGGGCAGTATTGAATACTATTTTCAGAGTGCTCCAGTCAGTGATCCTTAACGAGACGTCTTTCCTGGTCATTAAAGAAATTGCCCAATCAAAAACACGGTAGTGCTGTCGGTTGACATACTCCAGAATTTTACCCATGGAATATACATCGGAAAAAACCCCATCGGAGGGCCTCTCATATCCACCCAGCCCTGACGGCGAGAAATAAGGCTCCTGTTCAGAGACCGCCCAGGAGAAATCAAGCAAAACAGGCTTGCCGCCTTGCACCAAAATGTTTTCGCGACAGATATTTCGATGGGTAATGCCCTTTTCTTTTAGCTCCACGAGTATAGTTAAGCAGTGTTGAATAAAGTTATACAACTCCATTACGGACGAGTTGATACGAGGTAACGCATCATGCAGGCTTTGCCCCTGAATTTTCTTATACGTAATTATTGAATAATTGCCTTCAGACTTTACATCCAGAAGCCTTGGAAAATATTCGCTCTCCAATTGGGATAGAAAGCGTGCTTCCCGCTCAGCCAGATCAAAGCTTGCCTGCTTATAAATAATGCCATCCTTCTCATACACAGCGCACCAGTAATCAACACCATTGTGCTGGGTGAGGAGTCTCGTGGAAACGAGATTCTCCCTATTCAGTACGAGAGGCAATGGCACTGACGCAGATACCTGCTCCTGAGATATGGATTGGATGGCATCTTCAATTAATAAGATACGTTCATCCCAGGTGTTTTGGCGGGCAAAACTCAATCGTTTCTCCACCTGGCCAGGATGATAATCCTGCAGGGCAAGCTCAATTGCCTCGAGCCACTGGCTAGCGGAGGATGCAAGCCTGACAAATTCCTGGTAATAACGCAGTTCGTCCAGATCTGTGGCAACTACAGATTTTCCCGCACTCAAAAATTCAAAAAGTTTCACCGGGTTGGTAGCCTCGGTGAGCTGATTTTTTTTAAATGGGATCATGCACGTGTCAAAATGCTGCAAATATCCCGGCAAGAGTTCGTAGAGCTTTTCTCCCAGCAGGAAAACATTGCTCAATTCTTTGATCCGAGAAATATCAGCGCTTTCTATTCTTCCAATCAAGACGAAGCTCCAATCCGGCCTGGCTGACGCAAGGTCATGGATCAGCTCGGTATCAAACCAGTCAGACATGGCGCCGTAGTACCCGATTATGGGTTTTTGTATATCAGTCAACTCTGCCGGCAGGTTTTCCGGAGAATAATTAAAGTGATCAAAATCCGTGCCATTCGGCACAAGAAGGCAGTTGGGGTTCAGCTGGGATTTCTCGTTGAACAGCAAATGCGAAGTTGCCAGGATCAGGTCGCTTTTCTTTATGATCTCCTCTTCCGGTTCAAGCATATGGGAGGTCACATTGGAGAAACCACCGAGTTGGTCCATGGCGTTATAGATTATCTTCCAGCCATATCTATTCTGTAATTCCAGAACCAGTGGACCCCAAAATGGAAGATCCACAAAGCAGATGGCTTTTCTTATGTTGAGGTCCTGACATAAAACATCAAATTGATCCAGGAGAATCGCTTTTGAACTCTCATCCAGCTGATCGGCAACAATGTCTTTCCTGCTCGTGAGGCCCAGTTGCACATCAATCAGCGGTATGTCATCTCGAAGGGACTGGCAGGTCGCCTTCGTCCCTTCTGAAAAGTAGGTGCGCAAGTAAAAAACCCGATGGCCGTGCGATGCCAGTTGCGTGGAAATATGCTGCGGCCGCTGAAAACGGTAATGCCAGTCGATGACTGGAAATACAAGTATGTCTGGCCGTTCGAAAGAATAGTTTTTCAAATTTATCCCATCAGTTCACGTAAACTAAAGAACTACAGTTTTTGCCAATCAAGCAACGACTGTTCATCCTTGGTAGCGATTAGTAGAACACGGCCCGGTGTATGATAGATCGGACGTGAAAAGTATCTAAAGCCTGCCACGCATAACATACCCAAAAGACATTCTGTGTCAGGCGCCCACCAGTTCGACTTGTCGCCATTGAGCTCATCCTGTTCGTAGAATTTCATAAACCCTTTGGTCGCAAGGGTAAGCTTGACATCTCCTGGTGGTCTATGGCGAACCATCAAGTGGTTGCGCGGATCTTCCGGTATGACCTCACTCTCGATGATCACAGCATGTCGACACCGATGGCCGATTTCCTCCAGCACCAGCAAGGGATTCTTTAAGTGATATAAAATGCCTGCGAACATCACGAGGTCGAAGTCTTCGTCGACCTGGTCAATCTCATGTGCGTCTAGTAAACGGTATTCGATATCCATTTGCCAGATATTTCGGATGTATTCAGCCTGATCAAGAAACATTTGGAAGGATTCGATTCCCAAAATACGGCCTGCACCCCGCAATTTTGCAAGGTCGAGAAGAAACCAGCATTACTCCCAACATCCAGCATGGATGCACCTCTTAAGTCTAGGGGCAACGTTGGCTGGATAGGGGACCACACTAGATCGGCCATGGTAGGCGGCAGGGTATATACTCCGTTGCCCAGATAAATCCGATGGTACCAAAAGGAATAAGACTTGACGAATGCTTCCGCTTCTTCTCTCGATGGAGGGTTGGGCGGCTCCACTGCCCACCGTTCCTCTATCCGAGGGACGGGAGCTAGATCGGTGGCATTGGGTTGCTTTTGAATACGCCGTTGAAGATAGAGTGCCTTTCGGAGTCTGCCAAACAATGTCATGCTACTTCCTCAGGGTTGGAATCAATAGGTCCTATTATACTTTGGTCTATGCTACCAGTTTCAAGGCTTTCTTGACTTGCCTATAGTCATGCTTCTGTTATATATATAAATTGGGCCAGCATTCATACTGGATTAAAATGACTTGTGTCTTGCATTGTGAAAGGTATATCTGTGATATTTCTTGATGCACCATCAAAAGGAAAAACTGGATAGACTAACTGTCTATCCAGTTTCAGTAAATCACAGGTTTTACCGTCATTGCGAGGAGGGTGCCTTTCCCGACGAAGCAATCTTACTCCTCAGACGGAAAATTGCTCGAAAATATGAGATTGCTTCGCAAAGAACCCTCGCAATGACGGGTTATGCTG
>JANMSY010000070.1:0-6390 GCA_031389865.1 Anaerolineales bacterium
AGCTTCAAAACGAGATTATCATTTTGCCTGATTTCGATGTAGGGAAATGCTTTTCCGTTGAAATATTCGGCGAAGGGAACAACGAAGTCCACCTTGCATTCGGGCAGGATCAATTTTGTCCCCTGGTTTTTTAGTTCCTGAACAAGTCCTGCATGGTCGGGATGAAAATGGGTAACGATGAGATATTTAAATTCCTTGAGTGCAATGCCTTTTCGTTGGAGTACTTTGGTGAATTGGGGAAGTGTGCCCGGCCAGCCACAGTCCACCAGTAATTTTCCGCCCTTGATGTCGATCGCGTAGTAGTTGGTTGAGGCATAGCCCACGTTGACGATATTCATGAGTTCTTATGTCGTTGCGAGGAGAGCTTTAACTCAACGAAGCAATCCCCTTATTTATGTTGGGGATGTTATCTCAAGCTGCCGCGATATCGACAGGACGCTTCCGCTTTGCGCAGGATAGCGATCAGCGATATTTCACCACGCGGAATTTTTCTTCGTAGCGCGGATTTTCATCTGTGCTGTCTTCGGTCCGGCGGGTTTTCATACGCTCCTTGAAATTGTCCACGTCGCCAATCTGTGTTTTGTGATGCAGCAGGGCTTCGAGTTTGATATGCCATGTATCGGTCACGTCGATCACTGTAGTAGGCTGCATGGTCAACGAGCACCAGACTTCCTTTGGCATGTGGGGCAGGTGCCCTTCTATGAGCAGTTCAGGAAAGAAAACGGGACTTCCCGCGGCAGGGAAAACAGCATCCATGGTGGCCTGACCCGCCGCGCGATGATCGGGGTGGTTGATCCCGTATGTGGCAAATAATGTCTGCGGGTCGCAGGTCACAAGGATATCGGGCTTGAACCGGCGGATCACGCGCACGATATCGCGGCGCAAATCCAGGTCGGGGACAAGATAGCCATCCGGGCAATCCATAAAATGGACTGCTTCGACTCCGATGACTTTTGCGGCGGCTTGTTGCTCTTCCTGGCGGATGGCGCACAACGCATCCGGGGTCATGCCTATAACGGTGGAGTCATTAAAGCCCTTGTCACCGCAGGTCAACAGTTGATAGGTGATGTGATGCCCAGCGCGCGCCCATTTTGCCAGCGTCCCGCCGCAGAAAAATTCGGGGTCGTCTGGGTGAGCGAGGACGACAAGGATATGCTCAGTGGAGTCCCAGGTGTCGGGGAGTGTCATGTGTCAGGTACCGGCTGTGAGGGGTATGCAGGGTTGATGAAGGGCCTGGAGCGCAAAGTTCATCCAGGTAAAAAGGGCGGAGTATTCTCCGCCCCGATTGCCTGCTAATTGTTGTTGTTGCGCGGGCTGGCAGATTTGCCGCAGGTGCATCCGCCGCCCTCGTGACGGTCACAGGGTGCTTCGGATTTGCGCCGCAATGCCTCGAGTTCGTCCCAGGGTTGGATATCTTCGCGTGCAAAGGTTTCGGTGAAGCGTTTGCCTTCCTCGCCTTCAATCAGTACCATCACCTTGTTGGACATGGGCAGAACATCGATAACCTTGCCTTCGCCTTTAGGCGTCACCACGCGCTTGTTGCGTTTGGGAAGTTCCTTGCGCGCGGCAACATATTGCTCATATTCGTAAATGAGACAGCAGCGCAGGCGGCCACACATGCCGGTGATCTCGTTCGGCGTGAGTGAGATACCCTGGTCTTTTGCCATCTTGATCGAAATGGGGGAGAAGTCGGTCAGGAATTTGGAACAGCAGCGGGTTTCGAGCCCGCATGCGCCCATGCCGCCGATGATCTTCGCTACATCGCGCGGACCGATCTGCCGCATCTCGATATGGGTGTTGGGGTAGAGGTTCTGCATGTCCCTTTTGAGGGACTTGAGATCCACTTTCTCCTCACTCTCCGTGCTGAAGAGGAAGGCCAGACGTGAGCCATCGTAGTTGTACTCAGTGGCAATGATCTTAACTCCTGCCAATCTCAGTTCGGAGGCGCGGGCGCGGCAATTGATCATGGCTTCGGTCTGTTTGGACTGCCATGACTGGAGCAGAAGTAGATCACGGGGAGTAGCCCGCCTCTCCACAGACCTCCAGCCGCCCTCCGGTTTCGCAGGCGCGTCCTTTACGACCTGGACAACTTCGCCAAGGTGCCTGCCGCGTGAAGTATCCACGATGACGTGTTCGCCGAGACCCACATCTGGGACGGCGGAAGTATCGAAATGGTAAATCTTGCCTACTTTGGTGAAACGTACACCGATAATGTTTGGATTCATGGGCTCAATTATACCGTATTGGAGATTCAGCCGCCGAGAAATGGAGGGTTTGACACGGTGATATAATCAATTCAGATAATTCAGGTCATATTATGACGTCTTAAAACTGCATAGATTTGGTTGAAAAGGAGGTCAGCTGCAAAAGTGATACTCATTTCGAACAACGACTTTCCCGTACCATTACTATACTGACATGGAAAGGATGAGGAGAATGAAATCGAAACGATCTATGCTGTTCGTCGCTCAGGGGTTGATCTGTGCCCTAACGCTTGTATTATCGGCCTGTGGAGGCGCTGCCCCCGCCACAGATGTTCCACCGGCTGAATTAACGGGTTCGCTCACCGTTCTCGATTGGGCTGGATATGATGCCGAGGATTTCTGGGTGGACTTCAAAAATACCTATCCCAAAGTTACAGTCAATTTTGAGATCGGCGCATCTGACGCCGATATCTACTCCAAGATGAAAGCCGGCGATCAGGCGGATATATTCCACCCATACACCGGCTGGCTGCAATTCTACGTGGATGAAGGGCTGGTGGAGGAAATCGATACCAGCAAGCTCACCCACTGGGATAAAGTCCCGGAGAACTTGAAAAAGATCGGTCAGATCAACGGCAAGCAATATTTCCTCCCGTGGGATTGGGGATTCACATCCATTCTATATCGCACCGATAAGATCCCCGAAGGGGTTGATTCCTGGTCCGCGTTGATGGATCCAAAATACGCGGGTCACATCTCCATGTGGGATGACGGTCCCGGCGCTGTAACTGTTTCATCGTACATCCATGGATATGACGAAACCGCTGTCACAGCCGATCAACTGGCTTCCATCAAGGATGAGTGGATCGCGCAGCGCGACCTGAATCTCTTCTATTGGGCTGGCGAACCGGAGCTGGTGGAGGGTATGAAATCTGGCGACATCTGGGCCGCGTATGCCTGGCAGGGTGCCTATGCCTTGCTTTTGGGTGAGGGAGTACCAGTCGCATATGCCAACCCGAAGGAAGGGCGCAACTCGTGGGTCGGCATGTATGGGATCCGCAAAGGCACAGAGAATTTGGATCTGGCCCTTAAATTCCTGGATGCAAAACTAGCCGAGGCAACCGGCAATAATGTTGTCAATCTTTTCTACTATGGGCATGCAAATCAGGATGTCATGAGCGGTATCACAGACGAAACATTGAAGCAGGCGTTCTCGGTAGATGACCCAAATATACTTAACACAACAAACTTTACGCCGAATCTAACTGCTGAACAGCGCGACGCATGGACAGCCATGTGGGCTGAGGTAAAAGCCGCACCGTGACGGCGCCCCCAACGCCTTCGGTCCCTTCAAGCTCCCTGCCTAAAATTCGCAGAATTTTGGGCAGGGCAGGTCGGGGCATAAACCAACGGGCCACCTTCTGGTTCATTTATCTGCCGCCCGTGCTCTGGTTGAGCCTGTTCTTTGTTTTGCCAGTACTCCTGATGGCAGCATTTAGTTTTCGCTCAGATATGCGTGGGGATCTTTTTCAAGCGTTTACTCCCACCCTAGATCAATATGCCCGTGTGGCAGCAACCGGCAGCTATTGGAGGCTTCTCGGGATCTCGGCGTTGACTGCTCTGGGAATTGGAGTCAGCGCGGTGGTGCTCGCGTTTCCTCTTGCTTATTTTCTTGCCCTTCGCGCAGGACATAGGGCAGGGTTCTACTTAATCCTGCTTCTCGTCCCTTTTTGGACGAGTTATCTCCTGCGCATCATGGCCTGGAAGATCCTGCTGGGGACAGAAGGCATCATCAATTCCCTCCTGCTCTACATTGGGCTTATTCAGGAGCCTCTGGCTGCCTTGCTCTACAATCGCACGGCGGTCATCGTAACGCTTATCTATGTCTGGATTCCTTTTGCAGCATTGCCCATCCTGGCTGCTTTACAACGCATTGACCCCTCTCTCTTCGAAGCGGCGGCAGATCTGGGCGCGCGCCCGTTCCATCAATTCACACGGATCACACTGCCGCTCAGCCTGCCCGGCGTACTTGCTGCGTTCTTTATGGTTTTTATTCCAACCATTGGCGAGTATGTCACGCCTCTGCTCGTAGGTGGGAGCCGTGGATTTCTATACGGAAATATCATTCAGGACTTTTTCACCAAAGCCGCCAACTGGCCGTTTGGTTCCGCACTTTCCATAATTATGCTGACTGCCACGTTGATCCTGATTGCATTCGCCACCCGCCTGATCGACTTCAAACAGCTATTCGAATGATGTCATATGAATACGCATCGTAGGTCCACACCTCTTGCACTTTATTACTTCGGCCTGGTTACGTTACTTTATCTGCCGATCCTCATGCTGTTTCTTTTCTCCATGAATTCAAGTGCATCCCTCTCCTTCCCAATAAAAGAATTAACATTGGACTGGTACAAGAAGCTGTTCGCGGCCGATGAAATCCTGCGCGCGGCACGCAACAGCCTCTCAGTGGCACTGGGCAGCAGCCTTGCAGCGACGGCACTCGGAACGATGGTCTCGATCCTGATGCTGCGCTACAAATTTCGCAGCCAGAATATTCTGATTGCGTTGGCCGTCCTTCCATTGATCGTTCCCTATGTTGTTCTGGGTGTTGCCCTCCTGATCCTGTTCTCAGTATTCCATATTGATCGTTCACTATGGACGGTGGGCATTGCGCATACAATTGTTGCATTACCCTATACCTTGCTGATCATCGCGTCACGCCTGGCCGGGTTTGACCCGAATCTGGAGGAAGCTGCAATGGATCTGGGCGCGGACTATCCAACCACGCTTCGCCGTGTCGTCCTGCCTCTGATCTTTCCGGCTATGGTTTCTGCGTGGCTGACGGCTTTTACCGTCTCCTTCGATGAGTTTGCCCTGGCCCTATTCCTTGCGGGTACCCAGCCAACTTTCCCTGTATACCTCTTTAGCCAATTGCGCTTTGCCAACCGTCTGCCGATCATGATTGCACTGGCCGTGTTGATGATGATGGGTACACTTGCCCTGGTGCTGGTCGCGGAGCGCATGCGGCGTGTAAAATGATTTTGATCCATCGCTGCGCGGTCACGAAAGCCCGCCAGAGGCGCGATGAATTCTGGAAGCAGGTTCGATCCTGTATGCTCTGGTATACGTTTCTATTGATTTTGGAGAACAGATATGAAATGGAGCCTTGCCGCGAAGTCATTATCCTTGTTTGTGGTCTCAGTACTAGTGCTTACGCTCCTGACCCTGTTTGAATCCCTGCTCATTGACATGTCTCGGGCAGCCGAAAGATTGCTGAGCGCCATGCTTCTTATCTTGCCTGGCATCCTTGGAGTTGTGCTTGGCGCTCTCAGCCTGCGTCGAAACGAGCAGAAACCAGGAATGGCAATAGTGGGCATTACTCTGAATGCCCTATCTGCATTATTCCATATGTTTGTGCTGATATTCGCGGGGTAGCTGCAGTCGGTTCTGACTCATTCTTTTAATTCTTTATGGCAAGATTTATCATATACTTGATCTCAAGCCAGCAGGAATATTTTGCCCAGCCATCCTCCAGGAGGAGCATCCCATGAGCAACCGCAGAAGAGAAACACGCCGAAAACTGATGACATTTACGCCGGTCTATGATCTGCATCCAAGGATCCTGCTGGGCTATCTTGCTGACCTGACGCTGCAGGGCGCGCAGATCAGTGGCAGAACGTTGATCACGATCAAGAAGGAAACTACGTTGGAGATCCAATTTCCCAGCGATCTGCCTAACATCCCGGTGATACCAGTCCACATTCCAGCCCGTATTGCATGGTGCCGCCAGGATGAAAGTCCGCAATATTACGACATCGGGGTGGAATTTCTCGAGGTCGCACCGGTATACGCGGAACTATTTGAGCTTATCCTGGAACGGTATCACTTCCGGTACGTTCTTTCGGATGCGGACTTTGATCAGCATTAAAGCGAAATTTCCCCACTGGACGCTCCAAGATATTTGAGTAAGGCTGGTGGGTTTTAATGTGGGATAAGGAATTCAGCGAGAACGAAAATAAGCACGTTGACCATTGGCAGTATGGATAGGAATACGATCCACGAGCGTTCATTGCGGCGGGTCACAGCAACGAGAGCGAGAATTCCACTAATAAGCCCAGCGAGAAGGCCGAGTGCTCCTCCTCCGGGGAGGATGGTCCAGGCAAGCATGAGCACAACGTTCGCC